>CALPMR020000104.1 GCA_943324725.2 Bordetella parapertussis
ACCCACCTCGGCGGCGATGACTTCGACAAGGTGATCGTCGATTACCTGGCCGCCACCTTCAAGAGCAACGAAGGCATCGATCTGCGCCAGGACAAGCAGGCCCTGCAGCGCCTCACCGAGGCAGCTGAAAAGGCCAAGATCGAACTCTCCAGCGCCACCCAGAGTGAGATCAACCTGCCCTTCATCACGGCGACGCCGGAAGGGCCCAAGCACCTCGATCTCACCCTCACCCGCGCCAAGTTCGAGGAGCTGGCCAGCAAGCTGATTGATCGCTGCCGCGTGCCGGTGGAGCAGGCCCTCAAGGACGCCAAGCTCTCCACCAGCGAACTCGACGAGATCGTGATGGTGGGTGGCTCCACCCGCATCCCGGCCGTGCTGGAGCTGGTCAAGCGGGTCACCGGCAAGGATCCCAACCAGACCGTCAACCCCGATGAAGTGGTGGCTGTTGGTGCCGCCATCCAGGGCGGTGTGCTGGCCGGAGAGGTCAAGGACATCCTGCTGCTCGATGTCACGCCCCTGTCCCTCGGGGTGGAAACCCTCGGCGGCGTGATGACCAAGATGATCACCCGCAACACCACGATCCCCACCAAGAAGTCCGAGGTGTATTCCACCGCGGTGGATGGCCAGACCAACGTGGAGATTCACGTGCTCCAGGGTGAGCGCGAGATGGCCAGCGATAACAAATCCCTGGGCACCTTCCGCCTCGATGGCATCCCGCCGTCCCCCCGCGGTGTGCCCCAGATCGAGGTCATCTTCGACATCGACGCCAACGGCATCCTCAGCGTCACCGCCAAGGACAAGGGCAGCGGCAAGGAGCAGAGCATCTCGATCACCGGCGCCTCCACCCTCAGCGACAACGAAGTCGACAAGATGGTGCGTGATGCCGAAGCCAATGCTTCCGCCGATAAGGAGAAGCGCGAGAAGATCGACCTGAAGAACCAGGCCGAGACCCTCGTCTACCAGGCGGAGAAGCAGCTCGGTGAGCTGGGCGACAAGGTGGGCGCCGAAGACAAGGCCAAGGTGGAAAGCTCCTCCGCCAAGCTCAAGCAGGCGATCGAAAGCGAAGACTTCGACACGATCAAGTCTGAGCTTGAAACGCTGCAACAGGCTCTCTATGCCGCCGGTGCCGCTGTCTATCAGAACGCCGCCGCCGCCGATGGCGCCGCCGCTCCCGGTGGCAATGGCTCTTCCGCCGGTTCCGCCAACGCCAATGCCGACGACGTCATCGACGCCGAGTTCAGCGAGAGCAAGTGATGCTCGCTCGGGGCCGCCTTGGCGGCTCCAAGCCCCCCCCATCGGGGGGCTTTTTTGTGGCCAGAAATGCCTTCTTTCTCCAGGGTCCAACCATCCTTCTCTGGACCCATGCCCGGACAGGCCGCCTGATCAATGGACCCCAATCATCTCGAGATCGGGGTGCACATCGGACAGACCTTTCGCACGATGCAGGCGATGTGGGCGGTGCAGAATCTCGCTGTCGGTTGTCCCTTTCAGGATTTGAGATTGGCCAAGGCTCGCCGCGACTGCTCCAGCACCGCGGCCGGCAGACTCACATAGCCGAGGCTGGCGGCCTTGGCCTGGGCGCTGTCGGAGAGCGTGTAGCCGAAGATCTTCTGCAGCACCGGCAACTTGGCGCCGTTCCCCTCCTTGTAAAGCAGGATCCAGGAGAAGGTCACGATCGGGTAGCCCGCCCTCGGGTTGGGGTTGCTGCCGGTGAGATCGGCGCCGAGCTCGATCGAGGCCAGGGCCTCGGCCGCATTTGCGGTGCTGGGCTTGCCCGTGGCCCCGGAGGCATTGCTGAGGCTGGCGGCCTGCAGACCCCCTTTGACATAGGCCATCTCCATATAGCCGATTGAGCCATCCATCTGGCTGAGCTGGGCGGCCACGCCTTCATTGCCTTTGGCTCCCACCCCGCTGGGCCAGGTGACGGCCTTGCCCTGGCCCGGACCTGCCTGCCAGCTGGGGCTGATCGCCGCCAGGTGGGCCGTGAAGTTGGCGGTGGTGCCGGAGCCGTCCGAGCGGAACACCACCTTGATCGGCTTGGCGGCGCAGCCCAGTTGCTTGAAGTCGCTGATCGTGCCGAGGAAGATCTCGGCCAGTTGGCCCTGGCTGAGTTTGAGCTCGCAGCCCTTGTTGTTGTATGCCACGGCAATGGCACCGGCTGTCATCGGCAGCTGGACCACCCCCCTGGGCAGCTTGGCGATTTCGGCGGCTTTCATCGGCACATCGCTGGCCGCGAAGTCGACGGTGCCGGCGATGAATTGGCGCACTCCCGCCCCTGATCCCACCGGCTGGTAGTTGACCCGGGTTCCCTGGCTGGCCATGTCCTGAAACCAGCGCTGGTAGATGGCGGCCGGGAAGGAGGCTCCCGCTCCGCTCAGGCCGGGGGTGTTGCAGCCGGCCAGGCCAAGGCTGGCGGCGCTGAACACCAGGGCATGCGTGAGTCTGCGGTGGGCGGGCGCAGCCATGGAGGATCAGGCGAGTCCAGCTGGACCTTAGGAGTCTGTTGAAAACAGCGGCCCCAAAGGCCATCGGCTGGCCTCGCTGGTTCCATCAACCCCTGCCTTGCTGGGTTGGCCGGACAGCCGCCAAGGCCGCTCGGCTCCGCTGAGGCGTTGTTCAGCAGGCACCTTGGCTGTCCGGCCGGCCGGCTTCAATCTGCGCCAGCACCCAGGCGGCCGTTGCCGGCGCCAGCAGCACCCCATTGCGGTAGTGGCCGCTGGCCAGCAGCACGCCGGCGGCGATCGCCTCCAGCACTGGCGCCGCCCTTCCGACCGGCCTGGTTCTGAGCCCCTGCCAGTGGCGCCGTTCCTGGGCCTGCTGCAGCCAGGCTGGTGCGGTGCCGTTGAGGTTGCGCAGAGCCGAGCGGGCGGCGGCATCGGCGGCCTGGCCCGGCTCGAGCGTGGCTCCGAGCCAGAAGCGATCGCCGCCCGCCTGATCGGGCCTGGGGATCAGGTTGGCGCCCTGCCAGTTGATGACGCCCGGCCAGTTCCAGGCCGGGCTGCCGGCTGCCCCCGCGTCGCGCCGCTCCAGCTCCAGGGCCTGGCCCAGCACCGGTTCCATCGCCAGCTCGTGACCCAGGCTGGCCAGCAGCTGCTCCAGGCCGAGCCCCCCGGCCAGCACCACCCAGTCGGCCTCGCCCTGGCCGCCGCCCTCCAGCAGCACCCGCCAGCGGCTGCCCACAGACTCGAGAGCCACGGCCCTGTCGCTCAGGGGTGTGATCCCCAGCCGGGCGCTGTCCAAGGCCATGGCCGTGAGGGCCTCGCCCGGATCGATCTGGCCGTCGTCCGGACTGTGCAGGCCGCCCAGGGCGCCGCTCGGCAGCTCCGGGCTGAGGGCCTCGAGGCGGGATTGATCCCAGAGCTCCAGGCCCAGCGATTGGCGGCGTGGATCGGCGCTCAGCAGCCGCTGCCGTTCCAGGTCGGCGGCGCTGGCGGCCAGCAGCAACAGCCCCTGGCGCCAGGGGATGGGCAGGCCGCGACGGGCCAGCTCCTGGCGCCATTCGCCCCAGAGTTCCAGGCTCTGCTGGCGCAGCCGCCAGCTGCGGCCGCTGCTGCGATGGAACACCCTGGCCATCAACACCCCCAGCGCCGCCTGGCTGCCATTGGGGTATCCCGGGCGGCTGCCGGCGTCGATCAGCTGGACGTCATGGCCCCGAAGGCCCAGACGCCAGGCACAGGACAGGCCCACCAAGCCGGCGCCGACGACGATGACGCGGCTGGGGCGGCGGGCGATGCTGTCGTTGGCCGAGGCGGGCTCAGCCAGCACGGGCTGCTCAGACCTGTTTGAGATCGATTTTCACCTGTTCGGGCAGCACCTGGGCATAGAGGCCAAAGCCGCTGGCCACCTTGATATACGACTTGCGCATCAACTCAGCATCCTGGAGGCGGGCGGCCTCATCGAGCTGGGCCAGGGCGGTTTTGAGCTTGTTGGCGCGGGCTTCGGCTTCGGCTTGGTCAGCCGGGAGCAGCAGCCGATTGATGTAGAGCATCTCGCGGCTCACTTCCTGCATCGGCCCGTGGATGAGATTGCGGGTGAAGACCCAGTTGCGATCTTTGACCAGGGTGGCCAGTTCGGGCAGGCGATCGCGGGCCGCCAGGAAGCCCTCTGCCTGGCGCTCGATCGCGGCCAGGTTCTCGGGGCTGATCGTGGCGGCGGCCTTGGCCTGGCCGTCGCAGGCCACCAGGGACATGCTCAGCACCACGGCCAGGACGAGCATCAGCAGCGACCTGAGGCTCCGGACCAGGCTGTTGGCGGCGGGACCGTTGGCGGCGGCAGGCATGGGGCAGGCGATCGAGTCGGTTTTGTGATTGTACCGAGGGTCGTGGGTTTCAAGGCCCGTTCTGTAGCCCCTCGCAACGCAGCCAGCCCGAGCCCATGGCCTGGGCTCGGCGGCGGCGACAATGCCCATGGCCCCGAGGTCCCATGCCTGCTCCAACCGCAATCCTGCAGCTGATCTGCCCAGACCGTCCCGGCCTGGTCAGCGAGCTTTCGGGCTGGGTGGCAGCCAATGGCGGCAACATCCGCCATGCCGATCACCACACCGATGCCGGCGCCGGCCTGTTTCTGAGCCGCATCGAGTGGGGCCTGGAGGGATTCGGACTGCCGCGCGAGGCGATCGCGCCGGCCGTTGCCGCCCTGGGGGCCCGCCTGGGCGGCGACGGGCAGGTGCATTTTTCCGATCTGTTGCCCCGGGTGGCGATCTTCGTGAGCCGCCAGAGCCATGGCCTGGTGGATCTGCTCTGGCGCACCCGCTCCGGCGAGCTGCCGATGCAGGTGCCGCTGGTGGTGTCCAACCATGCCGATCTTCAGGCGGAGGCGGAGGCCGCTGGCGCCCGCTTTGTGCACACGCCGATCAGCGCCGCCACCCGGGCGGCCGGCGAGGAGCAGCAGCTGGCCCTGTTGGCCGAGCACGGCATCGAGCTGGTGGTGCTGGCCAAATACATGCAGGTGCTGAGTGCCGATTTTCTGGCGCGCTTCAGCACCGTGATCAACATCCACCATTCCTTTCTGCCCGCCTTCCAGGGGGCCCAGCCCTATCACCGCGCCTGGGAGCGGGGGGTGAAGCTGATCGGCGCCACCGCCCACTTCGTGACCGAGGAGCTTGATGGCGGGCCGATCATCGAGCAGGCCACCGTGCATGTGAGTCACCGCGATGAAATTGAGGACCTGATCCGCAAAGGGCGGGATACGGAGCGTCTGGCCTTGTCCCGGGCCGTGCGTCTCTATCTGAGGCGCCAGGTGATGGTCTATCGCGGTCGCACGGCAGTCTTTGCCTGAGTGGGCCCGAGCTCGTGATCTTTTCGAGTGGATTAACTTAGATGCCTTTATTGCTGATTCTGCTTGCCTTCCTGCTGATTGCCGCACGCTATGCCTCGGCGATCGAGCTCTGGGGTGATGAGGCTTTTTCGTTGTTATGTGCCGGCAGAGACTGGCATCAGATGTTCCAATCCTGTGATGCGCACTTTCCGACCTACTACGACCTGCAGTTGAGGCCAATGCTGTGGGCCCTGTCCTCGCCGCTGTCGGCAGCAAAGTCCGATCTGGCTTTGCGCATGCTCCATGTGCCCGTCTTTGCGATTGGCCTTGGTTTCTGTTGGCTGATTGGTCGTGAGCAGTTGCGAAATCGAGGCTTGCTCATTGGCTTGATGGTTTCAATAATTTTACTGCCAAATTATATTTTTTATGCGGTCAATATTCGCATGTACGCTCTTTTGTTTTCGTGCTCAATGGCTTTTGCCTGGGCTTGCTTTCGCCTGCTCGTGCCAGGTCGTGTGCCGTTGAAAAGCAAGGTTTTATACGCGCTGACGGGTTTGTCCGTAAGCCTGGTTGACTACCCTGGGCTGTTTTTGTTTGTGATTACTACGTTATTTTTGCTGGTTATTCATGTCTTGGCTGGCTTGCCTAGGCGGGGCCGACTTGCCCTCTCTTGCTTTGCTGTGTCTTTGCTTGTTGCTAGTGGGGTATTTTTAAGAGACCAGTTGCAGGGGGTGATGCAGTGGCCAGGCTTTGCTTCGATGGCGCTTGTGGATGGCGATCTGAAGTCCCTGTTGAAATTTGTTTTTTTCGCCATCAGACCTTTTCTTGATCTGATATATCCGCCGGCTTCTCCCCTGTTCTTGAATGTCTTGCTTTGGCTCTTGATTGGCCTGGCGCTGGTTTGGTCGCTCACTTCCCTGATCAGGCAAGGGGGCAAAACAAATTATCTGATCGTGTTTTTTTCTACCTATTGGCTGATTCTCAGTCCCGTTGGCCTGGCTTTTACTCGGGTCGCATTGCCGGCACAATTTTTTGCGATGTTATCGATCGTTCTGGCTGTTGAGAAATCTTTATCGCTTCGACGCAGCTGGATTGCCTTTGGCTTGACGCTTGGCTTGTTGTCGATCGGAGCGTTTAATCTTTGGGAGGCAGTATTTCCGACGTTGCGACTCTATTCGCGCATCCCATATCAACAGATTGCCCACGATGCTCTGGCCAGTGCCAGGCAGGGCAAGATTGATCTTATTGTGATCTCAAGGCACACATTGAACGCCTTGTCCGTCGACCGCTATTTGCGCCCTGCAGCCGATTCCGAAATCGAGGTCATGCTGGCTGATCCCAGGCCAAAATGCGGCTCTTTCCCTGGCAAACGGTTCGTCTATGTTCAATTGATGCCTGAGGATGGTGAAGCCAGTGATCCGGTTGAGGCATGCAAAGATATCAGGAAAGTCGAGATTCAGAACATAAAAAACTACGTCGCCTTCGAGAGCCTTGGCTATAATCGTCTTTGGATTGGCAGCCTGGCGGACAAGGCTGGGAGTTCATCTTTCGCCGCGCGTTTGTTGAATGTTGACATCCAATGAATTCCGGCAATTATCTTCAAGTTCTGAATCCGCTTCATTGTGCCTCCACCCATTCTTTTTTGGCTTTGTTCCCGTCCTGGCTGGTCGTTTAATGTTTGATTGTTTTCGGATCCATTGATTCATGGTTCTGCCCGAGCTGCAGCTGATGTTTCGTTTGCCCGTTGCACTCCAGTCCGATGGTTTCCCGCTTTCCATGGACCCATGCAGGGACATCTGATGTCTGCCTGGCTGCAGCGCCACGGTCCACAGAGGGCTCAGCCGATCGCCTGGGCCTGTTTTCAGTTGGGAATCTTCAGCCTTGCCAGCAGTGCATTGATTGCCGGGTGCTTGCTCCTGGTGGCCCTGATCCTCGGCAGCTGTGGCCGCCGTTCGCCCTTCGAGGATCGACTGAACCTGGTGCTGCTGCTGGTGTCGATCCTGATGCTGCTGGGCTGCAGCCAGGCCAGCAGCGGCTGGCTGGCCTGGGTCGGCCTGGGCAATTGGTTGCCGTTCTTCTGGGCTTTCTGGGGCTTCCAGCCCTATCTGGCCAGTCCAGCGGCCCGGCGCCGCATCGGCCTGCTGCTGCTTTCGGGCACGGTGCCGGTGATCGTCACCGGCTTGGGCCAGTTGTGGTGGGGCTGGAGCGGCCCCTTCCAGCAGCTGGGCGGGCTGATCATCTGGCATCTGCATGCCGGCGGCAATCCGCCCGGTCGGCTGGCCGGCCTGTTTGATTACGCCAACATTGCCGGCTCCTGGCTGGCCCTGGCCTGGCCCTTTGCCCTGGCGGCCCTGCTCCAGCCCGGCCTGGCCCGTTGGCTGAGGGGGGTCGCCCTGGTGCTGGCCGCCGCTGTGGTGGCGGCGATCTTCCTGAGCGATTCGCGCAATGCCTGGGGCGCCCTGCTGCTGGCCCTGCCGCTGGTGGTCGGGCCCGCCAGCTGGTTCTGGCTGCTGCCGATCCTGGCCGTGGCGGTGTTGATCCTGGCCGCGGCCAGCGTTGCCTGGGTGCCGGAGCTGCTGCAGCATCCGGCCCGTGCCCTGGTGCCGGAGGCGATCTGGGGCCGGCTCAGCGATCTGCAGTTCGCCGGCCAACGCCCCCTGGCCGTGACCCGCCTGGCCCAGTGGCAGGTCGCCATCGGCCTGATCGGCGAGCGGCCCTGGCTGGGCTGGGGAGCCGCCGCCTTCAGCCTCATTTACCCCCTGCGCACCGGCCATTGGCACGGCCATCCCCACAATCTGCCGATCGACCTGGCGCTCAGCCATGGCCTGCCGGTGGCGATTCTGGTGGTGGGCCTGGTGCTCTGGCTGCTCTGGCGTTCGGCCCAGCAGGGCATGCTGAAGGCGCCGGGGTTCGAGCGCGCCTGGTGGGCCTCCACCTTCGTGCTGGTCAGCCTGCACGCCACTGACATTCCCTTCTATGACAGCCGCATCAACATCGCCGGCTGGGTGCTGCTGGTGGGGCTGCGCATGGCGGCGCGGCCGGAGCCGGAGCTGAGCTGAGGGCCCGGATCGGGCCGGCTCAGGGGCTGGCCAGGGCTTCGCGGCGATGGCCGGCCAGGGTGGCCTTGGGCAGCGGCCCTTGCAGATGCTCCCAGGGCAGCACCCGCTCCTCGCTCCAGGTGTCATGCACCACCTGCTCCCAGGCGGGCGGCAGCACCGACTGGGCCGGATCGATCAGGGGGGCGTCGCCAGAGAGCACCGCCCGGTAGGCCTTCTTCCAGCCCCCCAGGCTGTCGTGCTGGCCGCGGGCGGCGGCGATCACCGGCGCCAGGCGGCGATCGCTGCGGGAGATCAGGGCCTGGATCACGCTCCAGCCATAGCTTTCGGGTCGCAGCTCGATGCCTTTGGGCTTGAGGCGTTTGGCCAGCCCTTTGAGCCGCTTCTCCGCCTCCGGCCGCACCCCCTGCCATTGGAACGGTGTGTGGGCCTTGGGCACGAAGGTGCTCACCCCCAGGCTCAGCCGCAGGCCCGGCACCGCCCGCTTGAGAGCCAGCAGCAGTTCGGCGGTGCTCTCGATGTCCTCGTCCTCCTCCGTCGGCAATCCGGCCATGCCGTAGAGCTTCAGGCCGCTCAATCCGCCCTCTCTGGCGTAGCGGGCGGCGGCGAAGATCTCCTCGCTGCTGAGCTTTTTGTTCACCACCCGGCGCAGGCGCTCGCTGCCGCTCTCGATCGCGATGGTGAGCGACTTGCTGCCCCGTTTGGCCAGGATCTCGGCCAGTTGCGGCGTCACCGTGGCGGCCCGCACCGAGCTGACACTCACCCGGGTGCCCTCGAAGCGGTCCTGATCGAGCCAGCTCAGCAGGTCGGCGAACTGGGGGTGCTGGGTGACGGAAGCGCCCAGCAATCCCAGCCGTTGGGTGGCCTTGAGCCCGGTCTCCACCGCCGGGATCAATCCGTCGTCGAGGGAGGCGGTGCGAAACGGCAACGTCAGATAGCTGGCCAGGCAGAAGCGGCAGAGCTCCGGGCAGCTGCGGGCCACCTCCACCATGTGGATCGAG
>CALPMR020000105.1 GCA_943324725.2 Bordetella parapertussis
CGCCGTCGAGCCTCTCCAGCGCACGCCATCGAAGCGGTAGTGCACCAGCACGCGCCAGTAGCGCTGCTCGGCAGCGGGGGGCTGGCCCCTTGAGAAGGCCACCCGCGCCGCCGGGCTGGCATTGCCCACCAGGTCGCTGATGCTGCCCGGTTCGAGGCTGTCGCTCAGGCCCACCCTGGCCGCCGAGCCCTGCTGGCTGGGCAGGGCGCTGAAGGGGCTGAGCCGCGGCACCAGCAGAAACAGCACCAGGGCCAGGGGCAGGGCCGCCGCCAGCACCTGGGCACTGCGCCGCAGCAACACCGGCCAGCCCAGTCCCTCGCCGAGCTCCAGGGCCAGCAGGCCCGCCAGGGCCAGCACGATCGTCGCCGCCTGCAGCAGGCTCGGGCCCAGTTCCGGCCGCATCGCCGCCTGCAGGCCGGCGCCGACCAGCAGCAACAGGCTGACGATCCGATGTTCCGCCAGGCTGCGGGCCTCCCAGAGCTTCAGGGCGGTGAGGGCCGCCAGGCCGATCGCCATCGCCCCCAGCAGCAGGTCGGGCTGCAGTCCCGTCAGGCCGATGGCCAGCAGGGCCATGGCCAGCCATTGCAGCGGGGCCGTGGCGCCAGCCAGGCGCGGCGGGCGGGATCGGCGGCGGGCTGGGGCCATGGCGATCAGGCGAGGGCGGCGGGCTGAAACAGCGGGCTGGAACTGTGAGCTGACGGATGGGAAGCCAGCGTCGCAGGGGGAATTGGGGCCGGAGGCGGTGGCTCAGCGGCCGTTTGGATCGGTGGGGCAGCGGGCCAGGGCCGCCAGGCTGCGCTGCCGCTGGGCCAGGCCGCGGCCGGCTGGGATGCGTTCGGCCCCCAGCACCAGGCCGTAGCTTTCGCCCTGGGCCTGCAGCCGGCAGATCCGCTCACTCAGGTGCTCCAGGGCCCGCTCCAACGGCAGCGCCGGATCGGGGGCCAGCAGCGGCGTGCGGTCGCCCGGATCGCTGAAGCGCTTGGCGTAGCGGCCCCGTCCCTGGGCCACCAGCTTCCAGGCCAGGCGGGAGGAGCCATCTTCGGGGCGATGGGGCAGCAGGTCGCGCCATTCGTCACTGCCCTGCTGCTGATCCTGCTGCGGCGGGGCGCCGTTGTCGCCAGCGCGGCTCTGGTGCAGGATCAGCACCGGGCCAGCTCGCCGGGCGGGATAGACGAGCTGGGGCGCTGTGGGTTCCCAGCGGCACCAGCAGATGAACAAGCCCAGTGGGGCCGTGGTCTGCAGGCGCAGGATGCCGGGTCGCTGCAGCCCCCGCCGGCTCGGGGTCCAGGGCACATTGAGGCGATGCTCGCCGGCGGCCAGGGCCAGCACCGGCCCCAGGGGCTCCCGGCCGAAGCGCAGGCGCAGCCCTTCGCAGCGGCCCGGGCAGTGCAGCTGCAGCGGATAGGCCAGAGGGCTGCCGGCATGGCCCGGCTGGGGATCGCCGCTGGCCAGCTCCACGCCCTGGAGGTTGAAGTGGGTGAGATGGAGGGCCAGCAGGAACAGCCCCAGCATCAGGAAGCTGAGCAGTAAGGGGCCATTGCTCTGCAGCTGGATGGCCACCACCTGCAGCAGCAGCAGCCCCGTCAGCCAGAACCAGCCGAAGCGGGTCGGCACGATGTAGAGATTGCGCAACCCGAGCCGCAAGCGCTCGCCCAGCTGGGGCTTACCGAATTCCATCGACCCCGGCCTGCAGTTGCCGGCTGCGCTCCCCCAGCGAGGCTCCGCACTGGCCGCCGTCGAGCCGGTGCTCACAGACCGCGGCCAGCACCGCCTGCACGTCGTCGGGGATGACGTGATCCCGGCCCGCCAGCAGGGCCCAGCCGCGGGCGGCGGCCAGCAGGCCGAGGCCGGCCCGCGGCGAGAGCGGCAGCCCCGGTGGGCCGGCGCCGCGGCTGCAGGCCAGCAGATCGAGCACGTAGGCGATCAGGCTGTCGCTGGCGTGGAGGCCGGCCGCCAGCTCCTGCAGGCGCAGCAGATCGGCCGGTTGCAGCTGGGCGCAGAGCGCCTCGGGCCGCAGGCCCTCGCCCCGCAGCAGGGCCGCCTCGGCCGGGCGCTCGGGGAAGCCCAGCTGCAGGCGCATCAGAAAACGGTCGAGCTGGGACTCCGGCAGGGGTGAGGTGCCCCCCTGGTCGAGGCCGTTCTGGGTGGCGATCACCACGAACGGCCTCGGCAGGGGATGGCTGACGCCGTCCACGCTCACCCGCCCCGCCGCCATCGCCTCCAGCAGGGCGCTCTGGGTGCGGGGCGAGGCCCGGTTGATCTCATCGGCCAGCAGCACCTGGCTGAACAGGGGCCCGCCCTGGAACTGAAAGCTGCCGCTGGCCGGATCGAAGACGTTGATGCCGGTGAGGTCGGCAGGCAGCAGGTCACTGGTGAAGCTGACGCGTTTGAAGGCCAGTCCGAAGCTGCGGGCCAGGGCCTCGGCCAGGGTGGTCTTGCCGACCCCGGGCAGATCTTCGATCAGCAGGTGACCGCGAGCCAGCAGGCAGGCCAGGGCGAGCCGCACCTGGGTGTCCTTGCCCAGCAGCACCTGGCTGATGGCGGCGATCACCCGCTCGAGGCTGGCGGTGGCGGCTGCTGCAGTGGCGGCGGAGCTGGGCACGGCGGGACGGGGCGGTGGAGGTCCGGTAGGGCAGGGAGCGACGGGTGCAGAGGGCCAGATCAGCTCCTGGAGGGGGCAGCGCCAGCCCTGGTCATTCAAGGTCAGGCAGGGGGCATTGGGGACCAATCCTTTGGCCGCCCATGGCTTGGGCCAGCTGTGGGCAAGGAATGGGATCTCAGGCTTGCTGGCCAGGCCAGTTCTGCCTTGCCGATCGAAGGCAAGCTCCAATTCTGCTCGTTGCCGGTTCCTGAATCGAGGCCTTGTCCATGTTCAAAGGCAGCTGCCAATCAAGGACTGAAATGGCCCGATCCTGCTGCCAGATGGATTGTGGGGCACCTGATCTGGAGATGTTCAGTTGAACTGGTTCCATCGATTTCGTCTGAAGCGATTTTGGGCGATCTCGCGCCGATAGGCGGCCATTGTGCTAGATGACTTTGCCTGGGCAGTAACAGTTCATGGCAAGGCCTCGCTCCCGTTCTGTGCTGGGAGGTGCCAGCCATGTCTCCGGCTCTCCATCAGGGATGCCGGGCGTGCGGATTGCATCGCAGTCGGGATTCGTCGCCAGATCAACGTCTCAAGCCCCATGGCTGCGGCGGGGGCTGAAGGCTGGCGCCAGGGCTGCGGTGGCCTTCTGGAAGACGAACCCAGCCTGAGATCGGTACTCCATCCAGGAAGCTGCCATGCGACACTCGGGGTTGGGCCGTTTTTCTTCATGCACAAAGAGGAGCGGCCACAAAAGATTGAGATCGGTGTGATTGGCGCGGGACCCGCCGGTCTCACGGCGGCTTACCTGCTCAGCGAGGCAGGCCTGGATGTGGATGTCTGGGAAGCTGATCCACACTATGTGGGGGGAATCTCGCGCACCGTTGTTTACAAGGGTTTTCGATTTGACATCGGCGGTCACCGCTTCTTCTCCAAATCCCAGGAGGTGGAAGATCTCTGGAGCCAGATCCTGCCCGACGACATGCTCGAATGTCAGCGGCTCTCCCGCATCTACTACTGCGGTAAATTTTATTCCTATCCTCTTGATCTTGCCGAGGTGGTGGGGAATCTGGGTAAGCGTCAATCGCTGCTCACCGTGGCCTCCTACTTCAAGGCCAAGCTGAGCACCTCTTCCAGGCCCGACAACCTTGAAGATTGGGTGACGCGCAAGTTCGGTGGACGCCTTTATCGGATGTTCTTCAAGAGCTACACCGAGAAGGTGTGGGGTATGCCGTGCAGTGAAATCTCCGCCGACTGGGCTGCCCAGCGGATCAAGGGGCTCTCGCTCACCAAGGCGGCCCGGGCGGCCCTGCGGCCCCGACGCCAGACCCCCAGAGCGGGCGAGGCGGGGCGCAGCAGCGTGATCAAGACCCTGATCACCTCCTTCCGCTACCCGCGCCATGGGCCTGGCATGCTCTGGGAGGCAGCCGCCACCAAGATGCAGGAGCGGGGTGGACGCCTCCATATGGGGACGCGCGTGCAGGGTCTGGCCCGGACCAGTGACGGGCGTTGGCGGGTGACGCTGGCGGCGGCCGACGGCTCCGAGCACCACCGGGAGGTGGATCAGCTGATCAGCTCGGCGCCGCTGGGCTGGCTGGTGCGCAACCTGGAGCCCAGTCTCCCGGCCGCAGCTCTGGAGGCCGCTGCTGCGCTGCGCTACCGCGACTTCCTCACGGTGGCGCTGATCCTGAGGCCCAGCAGCCGCTTCCCTGACAACTGGCTGTATATCCATGATCCCCAGCTGCGGGTCGGACGCATTCAGAACTTCAGCAACTGGTCGCCCGAAATGGTGCCTGATCCCAGCATGGCCTGCTATGGAATGGAATACTTCTGCAACCAGACGGATGAGCTCTGGAACAGCTCTGATGCCGATCTGATCCGTATGGCTACCCAGGAACTTCTCAGCCTGGGGCTGGCTCAGGAGGGTGAGGTGATCGATGGGGCTGTGGTGCGCCAGCCCAGGGCCTATCCGGTGTACGACGATCTCTACACCGAGCGGCGCGCCATCATCCGTGCCGTCCTTTCTGAGCATTGCCCCGGTCTGCACGTGGTGGGCCGCAATGGCATGCACCAGTACAACAATCAGGACCATTCGATGATGACAGCCATGCTCACGGCTCGCAACATCATGGCCGGCCGGGAACTTTACAGCGTCTGGCAGGTGAATCAGGACGCGGACTACATCGAGGAAGGTGCCGCAACTGGCTCCGCAGTGGTCCCAGGCCCGCAGCTCGCAAACAGTCGCGGGTTCTGATCCCGCCTCCATCGTTATTGATCTGGAGATCGCCGTGGGCAAGCATGGTGGCGCTGGTGGGGGAATCGGGCGGCGGTAAATCCAGGCCGGAAGCCGGGGACTCGGCGATCAGCGCTACTGCCGTCGCTGCCGATGCGGCCGGTTTCATTCGAAGCGCTAATGAATCACGTCGCCATAGATAGCCTCCATCCGCGACGCGAAGCCGTTGAGTTCAAACAGGTCCAGTGCTCGGGCGTGGCCCCGAACCCCGAGCGCCTTGGCAAGATCGCGGTCGGAGAGCAGCTGATCAAGACGGGACGCCAGAGCCTCGGGATCGCCTGGCGGTACCAAGTATCCCGTCTCCCCGTCTGCGACGATCTCCGCAAGGCCGCCACAGCGGCTCGCGATAACTGCCACACCGTGCATCTGGGCCTCGGCGGCGATCATTCCGAAGGGTTCTTCCCACAGCGAGGGAACACAGACGACCCAGCCGGAGCGAACCATGGCAAGTGTGGCCTCGGGTGAGAGTTTCCCCGTGAAGGTCACTCGTTCGCCGACACCCAGGCCAATGGCGAGGCGAGCGAGGTCGCTCCGTTCAGGGCCTTCGCCGATCACAACGAGGCTGCTGTGGGGTTCGCGGGGAGCCAGACGGGCGAATGCCCGCACCAGAGTGTCGATGCCCTTTTCCGGCACAAGACGGCCTGCCACCACTGCCATCGGCGATGGCGGCAGATCGATGCGAGCTTCCACCGCGGCGGTGCCGGGGTGAACGACGGTGGCCCTTCGCAGGTGAGGGGGGCCGAACTCCGCCAGCCGTGTTGCGACCGCTTGGCTGATCGCGACGACCCGCGTGAACCGTGGTGCAAGGGCTCGATCGGCCGCCAGCTGGGCCCTGAGCGGCAGCCAGTCGTGGAAGGGCAGACAGCCAGTCCGGAGACAGGCGACACCTGGCCGAAATGGACAGATGCGACCATCCGGCAGCAAGCGGCTGCCTAGAGGGCAGATCGCCCTATTCCACATCGCGAAGTAAACCACCGGCACATCGCCGAGCGCCATCAGGATCAATGGCGAAAGCTGGGTGAGGTAGAGATTGACATGGACGACTTCGGGAGCGAAACCGGCGAGCACCCTGCGAAGCGACCAAGCTGCAGCCAGGTTCGCGGATTGCACCACCGTTCGCCACCGACCCGTGGTGCCGAAGCCAAGATCATCAGCCAGGATGTTTTCGCTACCAGCTTGGGCGGTGGAGGCGAAAACCCGTACCTCGTGGCCCCGCGCCCGCAAGGCATCACGGAGGCTGAAGACGATCACCTCAGCCCCCCCGGCGAGGGTGCCGTAGTCGTTGATGAGCAGAATCCTCACTCCGTTCCACTCCCCATGAAGGTCTCAGCGATCTCAATGGTGTGAAACTGCCAGCAGGCGATCACCACCGGGCAATCCGCGACTTGGCGTCCGATTACGAGTAGGTCGTGCGTTCTTTGGATCAATACTCGATCCCATGCGCCGATGGGGGCCGCATGGGCATGATCATCGACCAACCAGCCGAAGCACCACGCCGCATGGTCTCTGTCGGATACTGCCCGCAAGGGAGACGCATCGAAGGGAGCTATGGTCACCGATAGTGGAACGAGGTCATCGCCCACCGGCATCGTGTTGTTGGCGTTCATGAACATCATGGTCTCCGGCCATAAGGTGGCCACGAACGGCTGACCCAGATCCTTCATCTCCCCGGGCGTGATTCCGAAGCCATCTGTGCGATGCAACGAGGGTCGGGAGGGAGTAAGTGTCGCCTCGCAACTACGGAGAGTGCCTCGATGAAAAAGCCCACCGCATTGGCAACCTGCCATAGGCCAAAAGCTGCTACCAGGCTCAGCTTCTCGGGGATGTGAAGGTTTCGCTCAGCCAGATGACGTCGGAGACGGCGGAACAAGGTGCGATGGAAGCCAAAATCGTCCTGCATCGTTCCAGATTGGCGCTGCGTTCGCTTGGCCTGATAAAGGTGGGCACCGCGCCCGTAGCGGATATGGAGATCGATGAATTTTCTAAGGGACTGGGAATGGCGGTGTTCCACGCGGGCGCCTTGGCACCAGATGAGCGGCCAGCCGGCGATGCGCCAGCGGTCACAGAAATCACGGTCCTCAGCACCAGCGCGGGGAAAACTGCGGTCAAAACCGCCTAAGGAAAGGAAATACTTTCTGGGGCAGATGATGTTATTGCTGGCGAAGAAGTAGGCGTTATCAGGATCGGCGTTGAAATGCGCATAAACAAGGTCCACGATCATCTGACTCGTGGAGGCAAAGAGCTCAGAGTCAAGCCCATTCAGGGTGGTGCCGCCCACGAGTGCGCCGGGCCGCTCGCGGGCCGTCCGCACGAGCTTGTCGAGCCATTGGGCTTCCGGTCGGCAGTCGTCGTCGGTGAAAGCGATCCAGGTGCCCCGCGCCTCTTGAACGCCACGATTGCGGGCCGCTGCGGGGCCGGCGTTGTTTTGGCGGATCACGCGCAGATCAAGCCGGCCAGCCCATGCCGGGCCCAGGCCCTCAATCGACTGCGGACTGCCGTCATCCACCACCACCACGTCCCACGGCTCAAGCAGGGTCTGCTCAGCAAGCGCAGCAAGGCAGGCCTGCAGTTGCAGGGGCCGCCCGAACGTGGGAATCACGATCGTGACGACAGGACCATGGCTGGGAGGCTCGGAATGGCAGTGCTGTTGAGTACCAGGCTGGTCGTCTACCACACTGAAAGCCGTAGCTTCAGGGTGCATGGGAGAGTGTTGATTCAGAGCTAGGGTCTCTCCTCTCATAAATCGTGTAACAAAGACTGCGCTTATTCGTTCCAGGATCGCAAAACAGCAAAACCTTTACCTTATCTGTTTGTGAGATTAAGCTTCGGAAGTCAGATCTTGTAGCCATGGTCGCTTCTCACATGCTAAAGTGAAGAGATTGGTTGCAGGCAAGTCGCCTGCCATGCAGCCTTCTGAAATAATAATCCAACGTGGCAAGCTCCAGAAGAATTCTTTTCATAACCTCGTGCCCATTGCCATGGGGAGGCTCCGAGGAGCTCTGGTCTGGCACGGCCACACAGCTTGCTGAACGCGGACATCGTATCCTAGCCGGAGGCTCGGAAAACATCCCATCAAGAGCCAATCACCCTAAATGGATTCAACTTAAGAGTCGAGGAGTCAAGGTCGATCGTTTTGGTGTTCACCCTATGGAACGCTCAATCGTCGATGCAGTTCTGCGCTTCATGCCTAGGTATTATCGACTTGCCTCGTATCTACGCAATCATGTTTTGGCAGCCAGACTGCGAAGGCGAAAACCTGATTTGGTCGTGGTTGCTCAGGGTCAGGCTTATGACGGTTGTGTGCCGATTCCGTTGCCAGAAATCTGTGAAAAAGCAGGCATCCCCTATGTGCTGATTTGTCAAAAGGCGGCCGAGATTCATTGGCCACATGATGGCGCTCTAGTTGCTTTGCGTCGGGCCTACAGGCAAGCCAGACACAGTTACTTTGTTTCAAAGCACAACCTGGGGCTGGTTCAGAAACAACTCGGCATGAGCCTGTCGGCAGTTTCTGTGGTACGTAATCCTTTTCTAGTGCCATACGATCAAGCGATGCCTTGGCCTCAGCCATCGATGTTGCCGTGGCGTCTGGCCTGCGTTGGCCGTTTGTGGCCTGAAGAAAAAGGCCAGGATGTGATTCTGAATGTCTTAGCAATGCCAAAGTGGCGAGCTCGTCCTCTGCATGTGAGCTTCTATGGCGAGGGAGCCATGGAGCAGGGCTTGAAGGGAATGGCTGACTTTCTCGGGCTTGAGCAAGTGGGTTTTCCCGGTTTCGCAACGCCGCAGGAGATCTGGCGAGAGAACCATGGTCTGGTACTGCCCTGTCGCGCCGAAGGCCTCCCGTTGGTGCAGGTCGAGGCGATGCTCTGTGGAAGGGTGGTGATTGTTGCCGATGCCGGTGGTACGTCTGAGATTCTTCAAGATGGAGTGCATGGCTTTCTGGCCCGCTCCGCCAGCATCTCCGAAATGGATGCTGCCCTTGAGAGAGCCTGGCAACGCCGAGATCAATGGCAGCAGATTGGCGTTGTTGCCGGTGAACATCTCCGCAGCCTGTATCCTTCTGATCCCTGCTCAGTCTTTGCCGATCATCTCGAATCCATTCTTGGTCAACTACCAAGTAGCCCATCACAGCAAGCCACAAATGCTCCATTAGGTCAGAGCAGGCATGGTCATCAGAGATCGCCAAATATATCATTGGAATGAGGCAATAAGTCTGTGCTTAAGTCAATTAAGGCCCATCAGTGGTGGGGGTATCACTACATGGTGATGCTTGGTTCTGCTTATTATGCGGTTTGTATTTCGCCTTCTCTCCCGCCAATCGGGGTGTTCCTGATCAAGCTGGCAATCTTCACTATTGCC
>CALPMR020000106.1 GCA_943324725.2 Bordetella parapertussis
GGCGACTGGCTCCTCGCCGCCCCCACGGCCCAGGTGCTGGCTGGGATTCGGACCAGGATCGCCGCAGGCCCAGGGAGGCATTCAGGGGCTTGCAAAGACGCCGTCGAAACGGGAAAACCCTCTGGAGGGAACCCGGCACCCATCAGCAGCGCAGCCGGAGCGTACGCGGCAGCTCCTCAAGGATCGTGCCTTCCTCATTCAATTCGGGATAGGCGCGCCCCTGCTGACGACACCAGCGGGCCACCTCCGGATAGGCCCATTCGAACAGGGTGCGCTGATAGCGCTCCGCTGCAATTCCTTCGCCCCGGCTGGGCACCAGGCCAGCCAGCTGGCGCTGACGCAGGGCTTCGAACAGCAGGGTGGCCGCCGCCACCGACACGTTCAGCGACTGCACCATCCCCTGCATCGGGATGAAGATCGGCTGATCCACCAGCCGGGTGGTGGCCTCACTGAGTCCCCACTTCTCGGCCCCCAGCACAAAGGCGCAGGGGCCGGTGTAATCACACTCGCGATAATCCCGCGCCGCCACGCCCAGATGGGTGCCGAAGATGCGCAGGCCCTGCTGCTTGAGCTGGCCCAGGGCGGTGGCTCCATCGGGATGGGGCAGCAGCTCCACCCACTTCTGACTGCCTTTGGCGGTGTCGTTGAGGGTGCGGGGGCGCCCGGCCAGGCTGACCACATGGGCCTCCATCACCCCCACGGCATCGCAGCTGCGCAGGATGGCCGAGAGATTGTGGGGTTTATCCACATGCTCCAGCAGCACGGTGAGATCACCCATGCGCCGATTGAGCACGGCCTTGAGGCGCTCAAAGCGGCGGGGCAACAGAGGCATCGGTGGACGGTGGCTTGGGGTTGGTGGAAGAGGCGTGGTCCAGGGGGTGGATGCAGCCAGGATCGGGGCTGAGATCGGGACCACAACCCTCCCCGCCATGACCCAGGCGCCATCCATACCCAGCTTCGATCGCCAGGTCTACGCCATGGTGGCCCGCATCCCCGCCGCCCGACTCGCCACCTACGGGCAGATCGCCGAACTGATCGGGGCCTGGGGTTGCGCCCGCCAGGTGGGCTGGGCCCTGCGGCGTTTGCCGCTGCCCTCGGAGCTGCCCTGGCATCGGGTCGTGAACGCCGCCGGGCGCATCAGCCTGAGCCCCGGGCGCGAAGGCAGTGACTGGATCCAGCGCCAACTGTTGATCGCCGAGGGGATTCCCGTCGACGGCCAGGGTCGGCTGCCCCTGGCGCTCCACCGCTGGCGGCCCGATGCTCCAGTACATCTGGAGCCTGCTCAACGCGAGCCTGTACCGCTGCTGGACTCTCCCTTTGCCTGACCCCGTGCGATCCAACGGCCTGCCGGCGAGGGAGGTGGCCTGGAAGGTGCTGCTGGCGGTGGCGGCCGGGGCCTATGCCGATGCCGCCCTGGAGCGGGAACTCAATCGGACCTCGCTCAGCGGTGCCGATCGGGCCCTGGCCACCGAACTGGCCTATGGCGCCATCCGCCAACGCCGCCTGCTCGATGCCTGGGTGGATGCCCACGGGCGGGTGAGAGCCGAGCAGCAGCCCCCAAAGCTGCGCTGGCTGCTGCATGTGGGGCTGTATCAGCTGCTGTTCACGGCCCGGGTGCCCGCTTCCGCCGCCGTCAGCACCACGGTCGACCTGGCCAAGCAGGGCGGGCTGGGGCGCCTGGCGCCGGTGGCCAATGGGCTGCTGCGCTCGGTGCTGCGTCGCCGCGAGCAGGTCGGTGCCGCGGCCACCGCCGGGCCTCTCGCTGACGCCCCTGTGGAGGCTCCAGCGACGACCAATGCCGCCGAGCCTGCAGCGGAGCCCTGGCTGGGCCTGACGCTGGCCGAGGATCCGCTCGCCAGTTTCGGGCTGCGCCACTCCCTGCCCGAGTGGCTGGCGATCGATCTGCAGCGTTGGCTGAGCGCCGATCGGGCCGAGGCCTTCGCACGGGCCTGCAACAGCTCGCCGCCATTGGATCTGCGGGTCAATCGCCGCCGCGGCGATCGCGACAGCCTGGCGGCAGCTTTCAGTGCCGCCGGCATTCGCACCCAGCCGCTGGCGGAATCGCTCGACGGCCTCACCCTGCTCGATCGCTGCGGTGACCTGCGCGGCCTGCCTGGATACGGCGAAGGTCTCTGGTCCGTCCAGGACCGCAGTGCCCAGCGCATCGTGCCCCTGCTCGATCCCCAGCCTGGGCAGCGGGTGCTGGATGCCTGTGCGGCGCCCGGGGGCAAGTGCACCCAGATCGCTGAGTGGATGGCGGACCAGGGTGAGATCTGGGCGGTGGATCGCTCCGACGCCCGGCTGCGGCGGGTTGCCCTCAATGCCGAGCGGCTTGGATTGACTTCGATCCAGCGCTTCTGCGCCGATGCAGCCGATCTGGCCAGCCTGCGCCCGCAGTGGATCGGTTGGTTTGATCGGATCCTGCTGGATGCACCCTGCTCCGGGCTTGGCACCCTCAGCCGCCATGCCGACGCCCGCTGGCGGATGCAGAACGAGGCCATCGAGCCCCTGGCCGCCTTGCAGCAGAACCTGCTGGAGGGACTTCTGCCCTTGCTGGCCCCCGGCGGCCGGCTGGTGTATGCCACCTGCACGGTGCATCCCAGAGAGACCAGCGCATGCATCGCCTGGCTGGTCGCGCACCATCCCGAGGTGCGACTGGTGCAGGAACAGCAGTGGTGGCCTGCTCAGGAGCTGGATGGATCCTGCGCCGGAGATGGCTTCTTCGCCGCCGTTCTCGAACTGCAGGAGCCCCGGCTCCTGAGCAAGGAGGTCAGGGAAGCGGTGGCGGCGCCATCACCGGCGGGGGAGGGCTGAGCGGAGCGGCCCCAGGCGGTGGTGGCGTTGCGGCGGCTGGCCCTGAGGGGGGTGCAGTGGCCGCAGGCGTCTGCTCGACCGGACGAGGGGCCAGGGCAGGCTCAGGAGTCCTGCTGGGCACCGGCGCGGCGGGCGGCTGCCAGCTGCCGGGCTCCTGCACTGGTGGCTTGATCTGACTGTCGGTGCGTTCCGGTGGCAGCTGCAAGCGGCTCTCACCGGCCTCAGGCAACGGCGCAACCTCCGTGTTCTCCTGGCGTACGGCCTGGCCCTGGGCCGGCTTTGGCTTGTGCTTCGGAGCCACGTAGGGGATGAAGGAGCCCGTCAGGGTGGGCTTGGGGGGGAACTGCTGCACCGGCATTCCCTTGGTGATCTCACGCATGAAGCTGGACCAGGTGGCAGCGGCCTGGGCACTGCTGCTGCCGGTCTTGAAGTTTTCGTCGTAGCCCAACCAGACAGCTGTGGTGAGCTGGGGGATCGAGCCGATGAACCAGAGATCGCGGGCACCCTCGGCCGTGCCCGTCTTGCCGGCCACCGGCCGATCGGGCAGCGCCGCCGCATAGCCGGTGCCGTTGCGCACCACGCTCTGCAGCATCCACATCACGGTGTCCGCCACATCGCTGCTGAGAGCCCGCTTCGGCTTGGGAGCATCGACACGGCGACTCCAGAGCAGCTCACCATCGGGGCCGTAGATCTCCTCGAACGGCACCGGTTTCACCCAGACACCGCGGTTGTTGACGGCGGCGTAGGCGGCCACCATCTCGAGCATGGTTTTTTCATTGGCCCCCAGCACCATGGCCGGATAGTTGCCGATCACGCCGGTGATGCCGAGATCCCGTGCCACTCCGATCACCCGCGGGAAACCCACCTTTTCGGCGGTGGCAATGGCGGCGGGGTTGATCGAGCCCGTGATCGCCTGGAGCAGGGTGATGCTGCCGGCCGTGCCGGGAATGCAGAAGCGTTTCGGTGGCCAGCCCTCCTGATAACAGCGTTCCCGCGCCGAGATCGTGTCCTCGGGGCGCATGCCGTACTTGATCGCGGCGGAGTAAGTGAACAACTTGAAGGTGGAGCCTGGCGAGCGCAGGGCCTGGGTGGCGCGGTTGAACTGACTCTTGTTCCAGTCCTTGCCCCCCACCATCGCCCGCACCAGGCCGGTGCCCGGCTCCATCGCCACCAGGGCTCCCTGCATGCTGCCCGCATGGCTGTTGATCACGGCCTGGGCCTTTGCCTGCCAGTCCTTGTTGAGGCCGGTGCGAATCGTCAGACCACCCACCTCGAGCTGCTCCTTGGTGAGCACCCCGGGGAGTTCCTGCTCCAGCCAGCTGGTGAACCAGGGGGCTGGGTTGGCGAAGTACTTGGGCTCGGCGGGCCTGAGACCCAGCGGCGCCGCATCGGCCCGTTCAAGCTGAAGGTCATCGATGTAGCCCGCCTCGCGCATCCGCCGCAACACGGTGCGACGTCGACTGAGGGCGAGGTCGGGATTGACGAGCGGCGAATAGACCGAAGGCGCTGGCGGCAGGCCGGCGATCAGGGCCGCCTCCGGCAGCGTCAGCTGATCTGGAGTCTTGGAGAAGTAGACCCAGGCCGCATCGGCCACGCCATAGGCACTGGAGCCCAGATAGACAAAGTTGAGGTATTGCTCAAGAATCTGCTCCTTGCTCAGCTGCCGTTCGATCTTGCCGGCGAGCAGGGCTTCCTTGAGCTTGCGCATCAAGGTGCGATCCTGGCTGAGGAAGACCGTGCGGGCCAGCTGCTGGGTGATCGTGCTGGCGCCCTCCTCGACCGATCCCTGGCGCAGGTTGCTCAGCACGGCGCGGCTGATGCCCAGCAGATCGATACCGTCGTGCTGATAAAAACGGCGATCCTCAGCGGCGACGAAGGCCTTTTGAATCACCAGGGGCATCTTGCCGGAGCTGAGCTTCTCGCGGGTGGCCGGTCCCTCCTTGACCACCACCTTGCCGTTGGTGTCGAGGATGGTGATGGTGCCAGGGCGGTTGAAAGCGCTGATGCGATCGGCATCAGGCAACAGGCTGTCGATGCCGGCCACCAGGGCCGACTGGCCCAGGGCCACCCCGCCACCGATGGCCGCCGCCACCAGAGCCGGGGCAAGCAGGCGCCGGGGGGTGCCGCCGCGAGGCCGATTCGGCTGGCCTTCAGGCGAGGGACCCGAGCCGCCGGCAGTGATTCCCTGGCTCAAAGGGCCTGGGCGGCCTCACCGCCAAGACGGATCAGATCGCTGTGGCCGATGGCGAGGGCCGTCACCAACATGCCAAGCACCAGAAAGGGCTGGGCGCTGGCCTGATACTTGACATCAAAAGCGACGGGATCGCGCAGCAACCAGATGTCCTGAAACGTGATCTGGGGAAGGATCAACAACACCAGCAGGACAGCCGCGAAATTCTGCCCAATCGCAATCAACACCGCCACCATCGCCACCTGGAAGACATCAATCATCGCCGCACTGATCCAGCTGGCCCTTTCAATACCGAAGACCACCGGCAGCGACTGCAAGCCCAGAGCCCGGTCGCCTTCGACACTCTTGAAGTCGTTGACCACGGCGATGCCCAGACCGGCCAGGCTGTAAGCCAGGGTCAGCAGGGCCGTCGTCCAGGTGAGCTGGCCGAACAGGGCCTGGCCCGCCCACCACGGCAGGGCGATGTAGCTGGCACCGAGCGCATAATTGCCGAGCCAGCCGTTCTGCTTGAGCTTCAGCGGCGGCGCTGAATAGATGTAACTGACGAACGAGCCACCCAGGGCCAGCAGCAGCAGCACAGGCCGGCTGTGGCCGGCCCAGAGGTCAAGGCCGTAGGCCACTGCGAGGCCGGCGAGCAACAGGACCACGATCTGCAACCTGACCTGTCCCAAGGGAATGGCCCCCGAGGGGATCGGCCGGTAGGGCTCGTTGATCGCGTCGATCTCGCGGTCGTAGTAGTCGTTGATCGTCTGGGTGTAACCGGCCAGCAAGGGGCCGCTCATCACCATGCAGGCCAGAGCTGCCAGCAGATCGCTCAGACGCCAGTGGTAATTGCCCGAGGCCGCAGCACCGCAGATCACGCCCCAGATCAGGGGAATCCAGGTGACCGGTTTCATCAACTGCAGCCGGATCGCCCAGATGTTGGCGCTGCTGCCACCATCTTTCATGCCCAGGAGCTGGCGGGCGCCACCCACTTTCGAGACAGCGGCTTTATCACCATCTCGCGCCATCTCATTCACCTCAGGTGGATGCTGGGGGCTGGGCTCAGGCAGGGGTGATCTCATCGTCGAAGAACCAGCTGGTACCGCCAGCACTGAGTTCAACGACAACGCCGATGCCCTTGCCGTCGGTGACGCGGAAATCCTTCACAGTGCCTGTCGCATCAGCCTTGAGGGCGGCGACGAGGTCGGCGGGGATACGATCGCGCACCCGGGTGACTCGCACCTTGGAGCCGATCGTGATGGCAGCCTGGGACATGGCCGACGCGTCGTCTTTGGTGGCGCAACCTTACCAGTGAGCCCATGGTCGCCAAGCGCATCATCCCCTGCCTCGACGTGGCCGATGGCCGCGTGGTGAAAGGAATCAATTTCGTCGGCCTGCGGGACGCCGGCGATCCGGTCGAACTGGCCTGCCGCTACAGCGCCTCCGGCGCCGATGAACTGGTGTTCCTCGACATCGCCGCCAGCCACCAGGGGCGCGGCACCCTGGTGGAACTGGTGCGCCGCACCGCCGAGGCCGTGACCATCCCATTCACGGTCGGTGGCGGCATCGGCAGTGTCGAGGGCATCACCGAGCTGCTGCGGGCCGGCGCCGACAAGGTGAGCCTCAACTCGGCAGCCGTGCGCAGTCCGGAGCTGATCACGGCCGGGGCCAGCCGCTTCGGCAATCAGTGCATCGTGGTGGCCATCGATGCCCGGCGGCGCCAGGGGGGCAGCCCCGGCTGGGATGTGTATGTCAAAGGCGGGCGCGACAACACCGGACTCGACGCCCTGACCTGGGCCCGCCGGGTGGTGGAGCTGGGGGCCGGCGAGATCCTGCTCACCTCCATGGACGGCGACGGCACCCAGGCCGGCTACGACCTGGCCCTGACCCGGGCCGTGGCCGAAGCGGTTGACGTGCCGGTGATCGCCTCGGGTGGAGCCGGTTGCATCGAGGACATCGCCGCTGCCCTGGAAGAGGGCAAGGCAGCGGCGGCCTTGCTGGCCTCCCTGCTCCACGATGGGGTGCTGACGGTGGAGCAAATCAAGCGGGAGCTGCTGAAGCGGGGTCTGCCCGTGAGGCCGCTGCTGCCGGCTGGCGACTCGCGGTAGCGCTGGGCCTATCGTTACATTCATAGAAAACTGTTCACATTCGCCGAATCCCAGCATTGACCGCCCTCTTCGCCCTGCCTGACACGCTTCTCACCGTCATCGCCCTGATGATGGTGGCCGCGGTTGTGGCCTTGGTGGCCTGGGCGTTGCAATTGATGCAGAGCGCCAGTGATCGCCAGGAGTTCTCCCTGATGCTGGCGGGCTGCATGGTCTGCTCTGCCGCTGTCGGTCTGGCCACCGTGATGGTGCTGACGATCACCAGCCCCATGCGCCTGGAGGCAGCCCGAGGCGTGATGTTGACCGGGCCGGATCGCGACAGCGGCATCAGCCTCGATGCAATCGTGCTGCCCTGGGACGACTATCCCGCCCTCGCCCAGGCTTCCCCTCTTGAAACCCGGTGATCCGGAGGCCGTGCGTGAGCTGTTCGAACGCATCGCCCCCCGTTACGACCAACTCAACGACCTGCTCAGCCTGGGGCAGCATCGCCTTTGGAAACGCCAGGCCGTGGCCTGGCTGCAACCCAGACCCGGCCAGCGGTTGCTCGATCTGTGCTGCGGCACCGGTGATCTGGCCCTGATCCTGGCTGAGAAGGTGCGACCCGGCGGCTGCGTTCTGGGTCTGGATTCAGCCCAGACACCCCTGGAGGTCGCCAGCCGCAGGGCGTCGGCCAGGCCTTGGCTGAGGTTGCACTGGCAGCAGGGGGATGCCCTGGCCACGGAGCTGGCGGATGCCTCCCAGGATGGGGCGGTGATGGCCTATGGACTCCGCAACCTGGCGGATCCGGCAGCGGCGCTGCGGGAATTGCGCCGGCTGCTCCGGCCCGGTGCGCGGGCGGCGGTGCTCGATTTCAACCGTCCCGATCCTGACGGTGGAATGCCGGCGCTGGTGGCGGCGCAGTTTCAGCGCTTCTACCTGCGCCAGCTGGTGGTGCCCACCGCCCGCCTGGCGGGTCTGCCGCAGGAGTATGCCTACCTCGAGGCGAGTCTGGAGCGTTTCCCACTGGCGGCGGAGCAGGTTCAGCTGGCCCGCCTGGCGGGCTTCCAGCAGGTGTCACACCGACCCCTGGCCGCCGGCTTGATGGGGATGCTCGAGCTGGTGGCCTGAGGCTCAAGGGAGATTTGGCCGTGCTTTCAAGAGATGCTGCCAAGACAAGGGGGAGATCCAGACTTGTTCACGCGTGAATCTGCCCCTGTTCGACGTCGACGCCAACAGAGGTGAGAATCTTCCATGGCGGCGAAGACATGGCCGAGGACGAGCCCTGACACCACATCGGCAAGCACAACCCCGGGTGCCTGCGGCCCCGCCGTCATCGTCGAAGATGAAGCACACATGACCGCTGGCCATTGCCGGGATTCAGCCGTCGTTGCTAGGCAGCGGTGAACACCGGCACTGCGACCGGTACGCGACTGAAGTCCGGCTCCTCATTGACGATGTCATGGGGCTTTTCCTGCAGCAACGGATGGGTGCCCCGGAGGTCAGGCGGTAGCTCAGGGACGACCACTTCTCTGTGGATGGCATGTTATTGCAGGCCGATACCTGCCATACCAGGGCCAAGAAGTTATGCAAGAGAATCTAACGACTCAGAGGTTTCTGGAGCAACTGGGGATCGCGGTCGAGCGCTGGTGAGTCATCCAGTCTGCCTACTCAATCATCGTGATTCCTCTACAGCCGGACCAATGAAGACTGGGAACAAGTTCTGGCCCAGCCATGGCTTTGCTGACATGGAAGCGAGGGACGGGGGCCGCCGCACTGACAATTGGATAGAAAAGGTGCTGATCGGCCCTTCACCTCGACTGCCGGACTGGGCGTTACTTCTTGCGGCCGACGCCAAAGATGCTGATGAGCTCAACAGCCGCGCCCTTCATTGACGCGGAACCGGTGATGCAAGGACTAACAAGAATCGTCACCACGCCGTAGGGCGGCTTACCTTGCTTGATTGCAGCAATGGCTTCGCCGGCGGGGTCAAGGATGGTTCCAATCGCCGGGCCACCGCCGCCAGGCTTCGGCAGTCTGAGGTGGGTGCCTTTTATTGGACAGCCTGGGCCCCTGACATCGTTAACCCCGGACGGGTAGGACAGGGTTCGGTCTCA
>CALPMR020000107.1 GCA_943324725.2 Bordetella parapertussis
AGCTGGGGGATCAGGCGGACTTGATCGGGGCTACGCGGGCCCTGCAGCTGGCCGATCCGGATGGCCATCAGCTGCAGCTGCTGCAGGGCTGAGCCCGACGATCAGCGCCACGATCGAGCGCGGCCCCACGGTGTAGGTGTCCCCCTCCAAGGCCGGGGCGTCCAGCCAGGGGACGATGTCTTCAGGACTGGCTCGGGAGGTGTCGATCCAGCGATGCCAGGACGCCTGGCCACCATCGGCGGCGGGCAGCCGGAAGCTCAGCGGTTCCCACCAGGCGTTGACCATGGCGTGCCAGCGGAATTGGTGGTCGATGCTGGTGATCGTCACGGCGAAGGAGCGGGAGGCCTCGCTCCAGTCGGGCTGGTTCGGCTCAACGCCATGCCAGCTCAGCTGATGGCGCTGCACCAGATCGCAGAGGCTGAGGCTGCGTGCGTTGATCACCACATCGCGGCGGCGGCGGTAGGCGATCAGCTCGCGTACGAAGCGATGCAGATCGGCGTTGCGTTCCAGCAGTGTCCAGTCGAGCCAGCTGAGGGGACTGTCCTGGGCGTAGGCGTTGTTGTTGCCCTGCTGGCTACGGCCGATCTCATCGCCCATGGCCAGCATCGGTGTGCCGATTGAGAGCAACAGGAAGGCCAGCAGATTGCGGCTCTGACGCGCCCGCAGGGCCAGTACGCCGGCATCCTGCGTGGGCCCTTCGACGCCGCAGTTCCAGCTGGCGTTGTCGTCGCTACCGTCGCGATTGGCCTCGCCGTTGGCCTCGTTGTGTTTGCCGTCGTAGCTGACCAGATCGGCCAGGGTGAAGCCGTCGTGGCAGGTGATGAAGTTGACGCTCGCTTCGGCTTCGCGTTGCTTGTGGCCGTAGATGTCGGGGCTGCCGATCAGCCGTTGGCTGACGCTGGCCGCCAGACCCCCATCACCCTTGATGAAGCGGCGCACGTCGTCGCGGAAGCGGCCGTTCCATTCCTGCCAGTTGTCACCGACGAAGCTGCCCACCTGATAGAGGCCGGCGGCATCCCAGGCCTCGGCGATCAACTTGGTGCCGGCCAGCACCGGATCGGTGTCGATATCCCAGAGGATTGGCGAGAGGGGCGTGGGCTTGCCGTTCTGGTCCCGGTCCAGCACTGAGGCCAGATCGAAGCGGAAGCCATCCACATGCAGATGCTGCACCCAGTGGCGCAGGCTCTCGCGGATCAGACGCCGCACCACCGGATGGTTGGCGTTGAAGGTGTTGCCGCAGCCGGTGTCGTCGATGTAGCTGCCATCGCCCGCCTGCAGGTAGTAGTCGCCATCCGCCAGACCACGGAAGCAGAAAGCCGGCCCCTCGGCGTCGCCTTCGGCGGTGTGGTTGAACACCACATCCAGAATCACCTCGATGCCGGCGCGGTGCAGGGCCTTGACCAGGTCGCGGAACTCATCGATCACCGCCAGCGGATCGCTGCTGCAGGCGTAGCCCGGGTGGGGCGCGAAGAAGGAGACCGGTTGGTAGCCCCAGTAGTTGCGATGGCCGCTGGGGGCCGCCAGGGGGTCGAAGGCGAACACCGGCAGCAGCTCCACCGCCGTGATGCCCAGATCCTGCAGGTAGGGGATCTTGCTGATCAGGCCCCGATAGGTGCCGGCCTGCTCCGCTGGCAGGCCGGCGCTGGGGTGGGCGGTGAAGCCGCGCACATGCAGCTCGTAGATCACGCTTTCGCGTGCCGGCCGGTGCAAGGGACGATCCCCTTCCCAGTCGTAGGCGAGCGGATCGGCCACCACACTTTTCATCGCCGTGCCCCAGTCGCCGGCGCTGCTGCGACCCGGCGCACGGCCATAGCCAGCTGGCACGCTCAGGGCCAGCCCATGGGGATCGAGCAGCAGGTTGGCCGGATCAAAGCGCAGGCCCAGCTGGGGCTGCTGGGGCCCCTCCAGCCGCCAGCCGTAGAGCTGACCCGGACCGATGCCTTCGAGCCAGCAATGCCAGTAGTCGCCGGTGCGGTGCTGGGCGGGGTCAAGGACGACGCGGCGGTTCGGCACGGCGTCGCAGGCACTCTCGAACAGGCAGAGCTCCACCGCCGTGGCTCGGCGGGCATAGAGGCTGAAGTTGACGCCCCCTTCGCTGACCGTGGCCCCCAGGGGGGCACTGCTTCCCGGGGACGGCAGGGCAGCCGTGCTTGAGGTCATGGCGTTGGCTCCGGGGAGGGGGGCTGATGCCCCCTGCAGGAATGATGGCCTCAGGCTGGGGCTTTGCCCGCCTGCAGGCCAACCTGGGCTGGCGGCGGCTGGGCCCGGCGCCCAGCCCGGCGTGCCCGTTGCCAGGGGTGTCAGCGGACCTGGATGGCTGGAGCGGCAATCGCCGGAAGCGCCCAGCTCCGGGCCAGGGACGTGCCGCTGCCGGTTGGTCGGCGGTCGCTGTCCTGTCAGGGGCGTTGTCGTGTTGTCGGGAGGGGGCAGTGCGGCCATCTCCGGGCTTGCGAACAAGCTGGCGGCGCCGACCGGAAACCCCGTCTACGTTGAACCCGCATGCCCCTGCCGTTCGGCTCAACGATGGATCTCGAGATCGTCACCTTGCTCGTGCCCACGGGGCCATCCCTGGCGGCGGGTCTGGGCCTGCTCGTGTTGCGGCTGTTTGTCGGAGTGGCCTTCATCCGTCACGGCTGGCCGAAGCTGCGCAACCTCAAGACCTGGTCGACGGCGATGAAGACGCCGGAGTGGCTCTGCTTCCTCTCGGCCGCCTCGATGTGGGGTGCCGGGATTGCGCTGATTCCGGGCCTGCTCACCCCCCTGGCGGCCCTGGCGATCCTGGTGTCGATGGCTTACGCCATGGTGCTGGAAATCAGTTCCGGTACGCCGTTCATCGCGGCTGATCCCTATCAGATTCCTGAGGGGGACTACGCCGGCCCGATGGGTGTCGGTGAACCACCCAGCTGGGAGAAGGCGGCCGTTTACGTGGTGATGTGCCTGGTGCTGATCACCTCCGGTGGCGGGCTGTTCTCCCTCGACAACCTGGTGATTGCCGATCTGCTGGGCTCGCTGCTCTGATCACCAGAGCTCGACGTGGGGCTGAAGACTCAGTCCAGCTTCGGGCTGTTCATTGCGCCGGGTCATTTCGGCAGGCGCTGGTGGAAGCGCCCCAGGACCAAAGCAATCAGCACAGCCACGTAGAGCTGCCCGAGAATCGTGATCATCAGGGTAGCGATGTGGCCGAGGAGATAACCGGCGCTGCTGACCGAATTGTTCACTGTCGTCAGAGCTTCGAAGGAGGCTGTCACCATCGAGGGGAAAGCCCTCAGCGGTTCGGTGATCGGATTGATCTGCGCTGGCAGGTAGCTGAGATTGAAGGCCAGGGGCTGCAGGATCAGCAGGGTGTGCAACAGGAAAGCGCCTAGATAGCCGATCAGCAGATAACCGGCCGCGGCCCCCATCAACACTCCCATGCTCACGTAGGGCTCAATCATCAGGGTCCGCACCTTGCGCATCAGAAAGAAGCTGATGAACAGGGCCCAGATCAACAGATGGGGCACCGTCAGATGCTTGGCCAGCTCGGGTGACTTCACCAGGCTGGACAGCCAGATCACCTCAAAGACGATGGCGCTGATGCCCAGGCCATACAGCCAGCGTTTGTGCAGCCGCAGCGGCGAGTGGCGGGTCAGGAACACCATCATCACGAGGGCCACGGCGATCGCGTTCAAGGAGGTGAGCAGCGGCCAGTCCACTGCCAGGGGCTGGATGAGCAGCACCACGGTGATCACGGCGAGCAGGTAGCCATAGCCCCGATGGCGCTTGCGGATGCACTGCAGCTGCTCCGGTGTGAACGGTCGGGTCATGGGCTTGGGGCAGGGCGGTGCGGGAGAGGGGCTGGGGCTCAGCTGAGGGCGGGCAGCCGCGGACAGGCCTCCACCAGCGTGCGGGTGATGGCGGCGCGGGGATGGTCAAGCAGGTCGGCGCCGGGGCCCGCTTCGACGATGCGGCCTCCTTCGAGCACGAGCACCCGATGGCAGAAGCCGCTGGCCACGCTCAGATCGTGGGTGACGAACAGCAACCCCAGCCCCAGCTCCTGCTGCAGGCGCCGCAGCAGGGCCAGCACCTCCGCCTGCACTTCGGCGTCGAGCATGCTGACGCTCTCATCGCAGAGCAGCACCCGCGGCCGCAGGATCAGGGCGCGGGCGATCGCCACCCGCTGCTGCTGGCCGCCCGAGAGCTGGCGGGGCAGGCGGTTCTCGAAGCTCTCGGGCGGTTCCAGCCCCACGGCCGCCAGCTGGGTACGGGCCCGTTCACGCGCCTGGCTGTGGTTGGCCAGGCCATGGATCAGCAGGGGGTCGGCCACCGCTTCGCCCACGGTCATCTGGGGATTGAGGCAGGCCAGCGGATCCTGAAAGACCATCTGGATACGGCGGCGGGCCTGCTCCAGCCGCTGGCCCCGCAGCTGGCGCAGATCCTGACCCTCGAGCCGCACGGCGCCGCCCCGCACCGGCGCCAGGCCGATCAGGGCCCGGCAGAGGCTGCTCTTGCCGCAGCCGGAAGCCCCCACCAGGCCGACGGTTTCAGCCTCATGCAGCTGCAGGCTGATGCCGTCCACGGCCTTGAGCCAGCGCTGCCGCCAGGGGGGCGAGGGCAGGGAATGCCAGCTGCGCAGATTGTCGATGTCCAGCAGCAGCGGCGTGGCGGGCGAGGGTTGGCTGCGGCTGCCTTCCCGTGCGCGGGCGGCCTGCACCAACCGGCGCCCTACGGCCGATCGGGGTGTGGTGAGCAGCTGCTGCGCTGGCCCTTCCTCCACCAGGCGACCGGCATCGAGCACGGCGATGCGCTCGCACCAGCGGCCGGCCATGGCCAGGTCGTGGCTGATCAACAGCAGGGCGCTGCCGGCTTCGGCACAGAGATCGCGCAGTTCTGCCATCACCTGGACGGTGACGGCCACATCGAGGCTGGTGGTGGGTTCGTCGGCGATCACCAGCGCCGGGTTGAGCGCCATGGCCAGGGCGATGGCGAGGCGCTGGCGCATGCCGCCGCTGAACTCGTGGGGATAGCTGCCATAGCGGGCTGGATCGATGCCGACCCGAGCCAGCAGCTCCTGGGCCCGCTGGCGCACCTGGCGGCGCTTCCAGGCCGGCCTGTGGGCGGCCAGGGTGTCGCCGAGATGCTCGCCGATCGTCATCAGCGGGTTGAGTCGGGTCATCGGATCCTGGAAGACCAGGCCCACCGCCTCGCCGCGCAGCCGGCGCAGGGCAGCGCGATCGAGGCAGCGCGGATCCTGCCCCGCCAGCTCCAGGCCGCCGCTGCAGGCACTGCCGGGGGGCAACAACTGCAGGACCGCTCGGGCCACGGTGCTTTTGCCGCAGCCGGATGGGCCCACCAAGGCGAGGCGATCGCCGGCCGCCAGCTGGAGGTCGAGGCCATCGAGGGTGGGCTGCTCGGCTCCTGGGTAGCGCACCATCAGGCGATCGATCCGCAGCACCGGAGCGCCAGGGGCAGAAACGCAAGCTGCGACGGCCATGGTCGGTGGCAAGATCCGCCCAGCTTGGATGGCCAGACCCGCACACCCAACGGTTTGTGACGGCGCCTGAATATCATGGAAATCAATTCGGGGGCAGGGATGCTGAAGGCCAGACCCGATCCGAACGCCACCCTGGCCAGCAGTTCCGTGGGCCGCAAGCCGATCGAGGCGTCAGTATCGAGGCCTTCTGCCGCCCCTTCAAGCCGCGCTGAAGAGGGTGTTACGCCGTCCCGGCGCCGACCGATTCACGATCCAGCCGACTACGGCGTGCCCCTGCCTGCCTGGCTGCAGGACTGCGTGCGCCACGTCCCCCCCGGCGCCGGCGAGAGCTGCCCCACCGACACCGAGGCCCTGCTGGCCTCGGCGTTTGATTTCGCCTATCAGCTGCATGAGGGCCAGTTCAGGGCCAGCGGCGAGCCCTACATCATCCATCCGGTGGCGGTGGCTGATCTGTTGCGCGACATCGGTGCCAGCGCCGCCGTGATCGCCGCCGGCTTCCTGCACGATGTGGTGGAGGACACCCAGGTCACGCCAGAAGAGATCGCGTTGCATTTCGGTCCCGAGGTGCGGACGCTGGTGGAGGGGGTCACCAAGCTGGGAGGCATCCACTTCACCAATCAGACCGAGGCCCAGGCCGAGAACCTGCGGCGCATGTTTCTGGCCATGGCCAGTGACATCCGGGTGGTGCTGGTGAAGCTGGCCGATCGGCTGCACAACATGCGCACCCTCAAGGCTCTCAAGCCCGAGAAGCAGCAGCGCATCGCCCGCGAAACCCGCGACATCTACGCGCCGCTGGCCAATCGGCTCGGCATCGGTCGTTTCAAGTGGGAGCTGGAAGACCTCGCCTTCAAGATTCTCGAGCCGGAGGCCTTCCGCGAGATCCAGCAGCAGGTGGCCAGCAAGCGCAGCGACCGGGAGGATCGGCTGGGTGTCACGGTGCAGCTGCTGCGGGACCGCCTGGCGGCGGTGGGATTGCAGAGCTGTGAGGTGACCGGTCGGCCCAAGCATCTCTATGGCATCTGGAGCAAGATGCAGCGCCAGCAGAAGGCCTTCCACGAGATCTACGACGTGGCGGCGGTACGAATTCTCTGCCCTTCACTGGAGGGCTGTTATCGGGCGCTGGCGGTGGTTCATGACACCTTCCGGCCCATTCCTGGCCGCTTCAAGGACTATATCGGCCTGCCCAAGCCCAATGGCTATCAGTCATTGCATACGGCCGTGATCGGCCGACATCGGCCGATCGAGGTCCAGATCCGCACCGGTGAAATGCACCAGGTGGCTGAATACGGCATCGCCGCCCACTGGAAGTACAAGGAGGGTGGCTCCCCCGCCGACAACGACACCGAGCGCTTCAACTGGCTGCGCCAGCTGGTGGACTGGCAAAAGGATGACGGCGGCACGGACAGCAGCGACTTCCTGGCCTCGATCAAGGAGGATCTCTTCGATGAAGAGGTGTTTGTGTTCACGCCGAAAGGTGATGTCCTGGGCTTGCGCAAGGGATCCACGGCAGTGGATTTTGCCTATCGAATTCACTCCGAAGTCGGCAATCACTGCCAGGGAGTGCGCATCAATGATCGCCTCTGTCCTCTGGCCACGCCTCTGCAGAACGGCGATTTTGTTCAGGTTGTCACCGGCAAGAATGCTCATCCGAGTCTTGATTGGCTGAATTTCGTCGCCACGCCTACGGCCCGCAATCGCATCCGGGCCTGGTACAAACGCAGCCATCGGGAGGAGAATATCCAGCGTGGCACCGATCTGCTGGAGCGGGAGCTGGGGCGTGAAGGATTTGATGCCCTGCTCAACGGTGACGCCATCGCCCGGGTGGCGCGCCGCTGCAATCTGATCAGCACGGAGGATCTGCTGGCCAGCCTCGGCTTCGGTGGGGTGACGCTGCAGCAGGTGGTCAATCGGCTGCGCGAGGAGATCCGTCTGGCCAGTGAGGCGGCGACCCCGGCCCCCACCAATGAGCAGGTGGCCGCCGGGGTCGTGGCTTCCTATCCGGCACCCTCCACCCCCCTGCACGAGAGCGCCGGTAGTCCGATCCTGGGGGTTGAGGGGCTGGAATACAGGCTGGGGGGCTGCTGCAGTCCGTTGCCGGGGGAGGCGATCGTGGGCGCGGTGGCCCTTGGCAACCATGGCATCACCATTCACCGCCAGGACTGCGCCAATGTCGGCCAGACGCCTTCGGAGCGGCGCTTGCCGGTGCGCTGGAATCCAGCCGGTCCAGGTCAACAGCGCCGCTACACCGTGCGGCTTCGCATCGAGGTGCTCGACCGGGTGGGCGTGCTCAAGGACATCCTGACCCGGCTCTCCGATCACCGCATCAACGTCAGTGATGCCCGGGTTCGCACCAGTGCCGGCAAGCCGGCTCGCATCGATCTGCGGGTGGAGCTGCTGAGCGCCAGTCAGTTGTGCGACACGATCGATCAGATCCGCTCAATGGCCGATGTGCTCGACATCTGCCGCACCGGGATCGGTTGAGTCGGCACGGGCCGGGGCAAAGCTGGCTGGAAGGGCGTGCGTTCGGCGCTTCTGCCCAGGAAGGCTGCGAGTCTCCTGAGTTCAAGGAAACTGCCGCTAACCGCCGCCAACAGCTCAATCAGCCACGAGGAGCAGAAGCTGGCCGAGGTCTCTTCAGACAGCTCTGCAAGGGGCGGGGCTTTTCTGGCTCAATCGCCAGGAGTGGGCTGTCAGGACTGAGAGGCCAGGAGCTGGTCTCAGGCCGCTCGCCGGTTCCTGGCCGAGATCGAGCGCTGCGGTTGTTCGAGCTGGCTGTCCAGCTTCGGGCTCCGCTGTGGACGCAGTTCACGGCCTCCGGAGAGCGGCACGGCGAGGAATTGCAGGATCAGATGCAGTGACTGAGAGAGCAGGTTCCAGACCGTGTTCAGTCGGGGCAGGGTGTGGGATCCGATCCTGACGGCACCGCTGAAAATCGCGAGCACGGCGGCGATGGACACGGCGGCCAGGGCCGCAAAACCGAGCATCTGGGCGAGGCCGAGCAGCATCTGGCCGATGCCCATGCCGATGCCGCGCACACCGGAGATGACGTTGTAGATGGACTTGCTGGCCACCAGCAGGGTGTCGAAGCGCAGGGATTCGGCAGCCTCGAACAGCCCGGCCAGCAATCCGCAGCCCAGCAGCACCAATAGGGTGCCCACCCCCATGTCCCGGAAATCGAAGGCGCCCTCGACTGGGCGCGATCGCTGGGTGGCCGGGGCCGAGGATTTTCGGGAGGAGCCGGGGCTGGTGCGCAAGGTCATCGGAGGTTGGTCGGAAAATGCATCGCGTCCGCCGCATTCTGATGTGAGGCCTTGACCGAGGAAAACCATCCTTGGCGATGCCTGCCACGGCTGCTGGACGGTTTGGATAGTGGAAGCAGCTCGGAGGACCCTGGCGGCTACGGCTTCCGCCGGCTTGTGGCCCAGTGCAGGCCTCGATCTCCCAGCATGGGCGCCTTGCTTCCGGCTGGATGGTCAACCTCCTGCTCGCTCTGCCCTTCGAGGCCGCCATCGAAGCCCTGGGTCCTGAGTACTGGGACGTGGTGGAGGCCGCCAGCTTTGCGAGCACCACCCTGCGCTTCCGCAACGACCCGCTGCTGCATCAGCTCGGGCTCGATCCGGCCAGCGTTGCCGATCAGCATCTCGAAGCGGCCTATGGGCGCTTTGAAAGCCGCAG
>CALPMR020000108.1 GCA_943324725.2 Bordetella parapertussis
CCATCTCCTTGATCAGTTGCACGATCCCTTCGGTGTCGACATGGTTCTCGTCGGCCAGTTCGGTGGGGGTGACCGGCCCACTGAGCTGCTTCAGCCGCAGCAGCCGTTCGACCCGCTCCGTCGGACATTCGCTGCGCAGGACGGATTGCCAGAGATCCTCGACCAGTTCCAGCCGTTCGGCCAGCAGGCGGATCACCCGGGGTGTGGGCTCGATGCTCGCCGCTGCGGCGAGGGGAGCTGGATTGGTGGCGGGCGTCACGGCCATGGGCGCTGCAGAGGGCTGCCGCATGGGGGCAGACGGGACGGGAAGGCAATCATCATCATCCCAAAGCACTGGATGCATCTGTCGCAAGCCATGCCTCCAGGCCAACTTCCTGGGCCTGCATGGCGGCGGTCTCGCTGCTGATGATCGCGGCGATGCTCTCCCCCTGCTGGTGCCGCTGGCGCCAGCGCATGGCCTGGTTGCCCTGGGCGAGCAGGGGGTCGAGGGGGGCGAGGGCTTCCACCAGCCCCAGCTCCCTGGCCAGGGGGGCCATGGCCGCCAGCTCCCGGCCGATCCAGGCCCGGGCTTCAATCGGCTCGCCGCTGCGCCAGTCGCAGAGGGAGCTGGTGAGGCTGCCGCGGGCTGCGGCCCGGTCGTTGGCGTCGGCCAGATCCGCCAGGGCGGCGGGGCTGAAGCGGCTGGCCAGCAGGGGATCGTGTCGCTGCGGATCGGCCTGCAGCTGATGCAGCCGCAGTTCGGCGAAGGCGGTCACGGCCAGCAGCAGGCGGGGATCATCGATCAGGTCGCAGATGCGGATCTCCAGGCGGTTGAGGTCGTGGGGGCGCTCATCGCCATTGGGCCGCACCGAGGTCCAGAGATGGCGGACGTTGAACATGGCGGCGGCGGCCAGCTGCTCATGCATCCAGTCGATGTAGTGCTGGTGCCCGAGGAACAGGGGCACCAGGGGTGGGGTGAGCGGAAACTGCAGCCAGCGCTGGGAGTCGGCGCCGGTGATGTCGTTGTCGAGGAAGGGTGAACTGGCGCTCATCGCCAGCAGCAGGGCCGCCTCGCAGCGCAGCAGCCGCAGGCCGGCGAACAGGTGCTCCATGTCGCTGATGCCCAGGTTGATGTGCACGCTGGCGGTCACCACCCGGGTGCCATAGGCCTGTTCGATCGTGTCGTGATAGGCATTGGCCGGATCGGAGCGCTCGAAGCGATGGCTGTCCCCCAGGCTCAGGGTGCTGCCGGGCAGCAGCGTCAGACCCTGCGGAGCCAGCCAGGCCCGCAGCCGGCGGCGCGGTTCGAGCAGCAGTTCCAGCTGGCGCCGGTAGCTGGCATCCGGGGTGGTGATGTGTTCGAGGTTGCGGTTGTCCGGTTCGGTGACGAAACCCTCCAGGGCCACGGCCGCCTCGGCGGCGCAGCCCACCACCGTGCCATCGGGGCGACCGGTGTACATCTCCACCTCAAAACCCTTGAGCAGCAGACGGTCGTTCATCGTGATGACTCCGCCACCGGGGCCGCCGGCAGCAGACAGGCAATCGCCTTGAGCATGCCGCGGGCCTTGTTGAGCGTTTCCTCGTACTCCGCCGCCGGCTTCGAGTCGGCGACGATGCCGGCACCGGCCTGCACCTGCACCCGCCAGCGTCTGGTTTCGCCCCCTGCTCCGGCCGGCGCTGCGGCTGGGGCTGCGGGCAGCACCACCATGGTGCGGATCGTGATCGCCGTGTTGAGGGCGCCATTGAGATCGACGGCGCCGTAGACCCCCGAATAGGGCCCGCGGCTGTCCGGTTCGAGGGCGTGGATCAGTTGCATCGCCCGGATCTTGGGGGCGCCGCTGACGGTGCCGGCCGGGAAGCAGGCCATCAACAGGTCCCAGATGTCGTACCTGGCTTCGAGCACCCCCTGCACCTGGCTGACGATGTGCATCACGTGGGAGTAGCGCTCGATCACCATCAGCTCTCCGACGGCGACGCTGCCCGGCTTGCAGACCCGACCCAGGTCGTTGCGGCCCAGATCGACGAGCATCACGTGCTCGGCCCGCTCCTTGGGATCGGCCAGCAGCTCCAGCTCCAGGGCCCGGTCTTCCTGCTCGTTGCTGCCCCGGGGGCGGGTGCCGGCGATCGGGCGCACCGAGGCCAGAATCGTGCCGTCTTCCCCCGGTTCGGCCTTGACCATCACCTCGGGGCTGGAGCCGATCAGGTGCCAGTCGCCGAAGTCGAAGAAGGCCATGTAGGGCGATGGATTGACCATCCGCAGGCTGCGGTAGAGATCAAAGGGATCGCCTGTGATGCTGGTTTCCAGCCGCTGGCTGAGCACCAGCTGGAAGACGTCACCGGCTTCGATGTGGTGCTCGCCCCGCAGCACCGCCGCCTCAAAGGCCTCCCGGCCGACGTTGCTGCTGGTGACCAGCTGGCTCGCCACGTCCGAGGCGGAGGCGTCATGCCAGGCGAGGGGCTTGATCCTGGCCGGCAGGGGGGCCTGCATGAGGCCTTCGAGCCGGGCGATGCGCGCGGCGGCCTGGTCCCAGGCGTGTTCGGCATCGAAGGGGCCGTCGTCGCTGCCGGAGAGATCCACGTAGGCCAGCGCTGTGATCTGACGCCGCACCTGGTCGAACACCAGCAGGCTGTCGGCCAGCATCCAGCAGCCATCGGGTGGCCCCCCCACCGGAGTGGGATGCACAGGCACGCTGGGTTCGATCCAGCGGATCAGTTCATAGCCCCAGAAGCCGAACAGCTGGCCCACCGGCGGCAATCCCGGCACCGGTGCCGGCCGCAGCTGGGACAGGCATTGGCGCAGCAACTGGAAGGGGTTGCCCTGGAGCTCGTCGTGGCGGCCGCCGCGCCAGTGCCGTTGGCTGCGCTCCCCCTGGCAGGTCAGGGTCCAGAGCGGATCGCTGACGACGAAACTCCAGCGGCCCAGCTGCTCGCCTCCCTCGACCGACTCCAACAGCACGCCATGGCCGCGGCCGGCTCCCACCTTCAGCCAGGTGGTGAGCGGCGTTTCGAGGTCGGCGGGCCAGCGCTTCCAGAGCGGGATCAGGTTGTGACCGCCGAAGGCCGTGTCATCACCGGCCAGCCTGCGGCCAGCCTCGGCCAGGAAGGCGTCGCGTTGGGGGGACTGGACTGGACCGGGCATCGGGCAGCAGGCAGAAAAAAGGCGGGGCCTCGGCCCCGCCATTAAAGATGCTCGCCGGAAGGAAGCAGGCTGCGGGACTCAGGCTTCGTAGGTGGCCTTGCCGCTGAACTTGAGGCTGGCGGGGTTGGGGTTGGCGCCGATGCGACGGGGGTTGTGACCCACGATGGCGCGACCTTCGTTGACTTTCTCGGGGAAGACGCCGTCCTTGGGATGGAGGAACTCGGTGTCGCCACCGGGGAAGATCCGGTAGATCTTGAAATCCTCGATGCGGGGCTTGAACTTGGTGCGCAACTGCGTGCCCAGGGCCAGGCACTGCTCTTTGCGAGCGAAATACATGAGGTTTTCACCCTCGTTCATTTCGGCGGCGCCACCGGTGGGCAGCTCAAAGGCCTGGGCCTTGGAGCTGGTCCAGGTGATGGCGTACTTCTCCTCGGTTTCGGCTGCATTCAGCAGACCACCGGTGCTGCCGATGTATTTCGGAAGTTGACCCTTGAGGGCAGTCGCTGACATGGCTCGCTGACCGTTTCAGGCGGAAACTAGCACCGTGATTTCGGTCGTCCGGGCGTCGGCGCGGCAGTCTTCACACTCCGTCGACAAATGATCCTGCCCCGCGGCGTCTCCCCGCGGCCCGGATGTTCAGGCACTGGCTTCGGCCAGGGGGAAGAACACCGTCAGATGGCTGCCGCCCCGTTCGGTGAGCCGGCCGCCGAGACGGTGGAAGAGCTGGCGCGTCGCCTGGCGGCTCAGTTGCAGGCTGCCGGTGCCGGGATTCCAGCTCAGCACCGGCCCGACGCGTTTGGCCGTGACCGACTCGGCCGCGGCCGGCTCCTGGTCGCTGCTGCTGCTCTGGCCCCCGGGATCCTGACTGCCGAGCTGCAGCTTCAGGCGGGAGCCGGCCGGTTGCAGGCTCAGCTGCACCAGGTTGCCGCTGGGCAGGCCGCGGCTGAAGCGATCCATCAGGCCGCCGAGCATGGTCTCCAGCCGGCTGGGATCGCTCAGCACCGGCGGCAGATCCGGCGCGATCAGCAGCTGCAGCTTCAGGCCGCGGCGCGCCAGCTGGCGCTGCCAGAGCTCCTGCATCTGGTCCAGCAGCTGGCTGAGATCGGTGCGGGCCAGGTCCTGGGCCGTCAGGGCCTGGCTGCTGCCGGGTTGGCGCTGCAGTTCGGCGGCCAGGAAGATCAGGCCGAAGCGGTCGATCTGTTCGCTGCATTCGCCGTCGATCTGCTCCAGGCGCTGCCGGATCAGGGGCGTCAGTTCGCTGCGGCGCAGCAGCGAGCGGATCAGGGTGCGGATTGTGGCCAGGGGTGTGCGCACCTCGTGGGTAAGGGCTTCGAGCAGGGCCAGTTCGGCGCTGCTGTCGCCATTGGGTCGATCGCCGTCGCCGCCGGTGGGCGTGCCGGCGGGCCGGGCTCGGGGCCGGCTGGCGATCGGTTGCAGGGTCACGCTCGGGGCCATGCCCGCCAGTCGCTCCGCCAGCAGGGGCCAGAAGCGCAGGGCCAGGTCGGGGTCGTTGTCGAGGCTGCCCAGCTCCTGCAGGGCGGCGCGCAGCTGGGCGGCGGCGGCGGGATCGTCGTGGTCAAGGCGACGATCGAGCAGTTGCAGGGCGCCGGAGAGCACGGCGGCATCGAAGCGTGCGATCAGTCGCCGGGCCTCGGGGGGCCCCTCCAGGGCCAGGGCCACCTGCAGCCGGGGGGTGATCAGCACCAGCAGCGGGTCTGTGCCGTCCGCCTCGCGCAGGGGCAGGCGCTGGAAGCTGGTTGCGGGGGCGGCCGTCGTGCCGCGGCTGCTGGGCAGCAGGGCCGAGGTGGACGGCAGCAACTTGTCCATGCCCTGGGGAGCCCAGACCCAGCCCTGCAGGCGCAGCAGCAGCCTGGGCTCGTAGAGCGCCGGCAACGGTGCCGCCAGCCAGAGGCCTTTGGGGGAGGGGCCGGGCTGGAGCAGGTCCTCCTGCAGGGTGGCCAGGGCGGCCCACCACTGGCGCCGCACGCTGTCTTCATCCCCCCGTCCCGGTGGCACTCCCTCGGCCAGGTGCTGGCGCAGCTGCTGCAGGTTCACCACCATCGCTGGCCGGCCCGGCTGCGGCGCGCCACCGAGGCGCATAGCCCGAGGGCGATGAAGTTGACGAGCATGGCGGAGCGGCCATAGCTCACCCAGGGCAGGGGGATGCCGGTGACGGGGCCGAGGCCGATGGTCATCGAGATGTTGATCACCACCTGGAACAGCAGCATGGCGGCGGTGCCCACCACCACCAGGGATTCGGCGTCGCTGCGGGCATGGGAGGCGATCTGCAGCAGGCGCCAGGCCAGCAGGGCGAAGGCCGCCACGATCAGCAGCGAGCCGATGAAACCCATCTCCTCGCCCACGGCACTGAAGATGAAATCGGTGTGCTGCTCCGGAATGAACCGCAGCCTGGTGAGCAGGCCGTGCATCAGGCCCGTGCCCCAGAGGCCGCCGGAGCCGATGCCCACCTTGCTCTGCAGCAGGTGATAGCCGCCGCCGAGGGGATCCTGGGAGGGATCGAGAAACAGCACCAGGCGATCGCGCTGATAGTCCTTCAGGCCATGCAGCCACAGGTAGGGGGTGATCACGGCGAACAGCCCCTGAATGGCCAGCACGGCGGCCAGGGCGAGGCGCGGCCAGGGCAGGGAGCGCCAGGCCAGCAGCCCCATCAGCGGCACCCAGGCCAGCAGCAGCCAGGGCCAGGCCCCCGCCAGGATCGCCGTGACCAGGGGCGAGAGCAGCAGCACCAGCCAGCTCAACGGCATGCCGGCCCAGAACAGCATCACCAGCAACACAGCTCCGAACACCAGGGAGGTGCCCAGGTCGGGCTGGATGAACACCAGCGCCCACGGCAGGGCGATCACCCCGATCGGCCGCAGCAGATCCACCGGCCGCTCCACCGGATAGCGGGAGAGCACTCCGGCCAGCAGCAGGATCGCCGCCAGCTTGGCGAACTCCGAGGGCTGCACATGGAAGCCGGCGATGCTGATCCAGCGCTGGGCCCCCAGGGCTGAGGTGCCCACCAGGCGCACCGCCACGAGGCTGGCGATCGTGGCGCCGTAGATCGGCCAGCGCAGCGAGGCCAGGCGCTCCAGGGGCAGCCGGGCCACCTGCAGGGCCAGGACCAGCCCCACGGCGGCGGTGATCCAGTGCTGATACCAGTCGGCATAGTCCGCCTGCCGCTGGGTGCTGGCGATCAGGATGCCGGCCACGAAGGTCAGGCCGAGGGGAACGCCCCAGAGAATCCAGTCGATGGTGGCCAGGCGATGGCGGCTACGCCGGGCACCGGTTCCGGCGTAGCCGCCTCGCCGGGCCCGGGGGCTCAGAACCGCCATCGTTTCAGGTCAGGGCCTCGGTCGGGGTGAGGCTGGCTCCCAGGCGCGCGGCGAGGTCGCGGAAGGCCTGGCCCGTGGCGGACTCTGGCGCGCTCAGCACCACCGGTCGGCCGCTGTCACCGCCCTCCCGCACCGGCATTTCCAGCGGCAGCTGGGCCAGCAGCGGCACGCCGGCCTCGCTGGCCAGGCGCTCACCGCCGCCGCGGCCGAAGATCTCGTAGCGCTTGTCGGGGGCATCGGGAGGGATGAAGGCACTCATGTTCTCCACCACCCCCAGCACCGTCACGCCCATCTGCAGGAACATCGCCAGGCCGCGGCGGGCATCCTGCAGCGACACCTGCTGCGGGGTGGTGACGACGATCACACCCTCCATGGGAACCGCCTGGGCCAGGCTCAGCTGGGCATCGCCGGTGCCGGGTGGCAGGTCCACCACCAGCACGTCCCGCTCCCCCCAGGCCACCTGGTAGAGGAACTGGCGGATGATGCCGTTCAGCATCGGGCCGCGCCAGATCACCGGCTGGTTCTCCTGGATCAGCAGCCCCATCGACACCATGGCGATGCCACAGGTTTCGATCGGGGTGAGAATCTGATCATTGCCGCTGCCCTGCACCTCGGGGGTGCGATCGGCCACTCCCAGCATCGTGGGGGCGTTGGGGCCGTAGATGTCGGCGTCGAGCAGGCCGACCCGCAGGCCGCTGCTGGCCAGGGCGCAGGCCAGGTTGACCGCCACGGTGCTCTTGCCGACGCCGCCCTTGCCGCTGCTGACGGCGATCACCCGGCGCACGCCGGGAATGCCCTGCCGCTCGGGCAGCTGGCCATGGGCATGGCTGCCGCTGCCATGGCCGGCGGCACCGATCGGCCCGCTGGAGGCCGGGGCGGCGGACTGGGCCAGTTCGATCTGCACGTCGTCGATGCCAGCGGCGCCCAGCAGGGCGCTGCGGATCTCGCCGGCGATGCGGTCCTGCTGGCTGGCGGCGAAGCCGGGCAGGGCCAGTTCGAGCACGGCGCGGGATCCCTGGCGCCGCGGCCGCCGGATCCAGCCCAGCTCCAGCAGGCTGCGGTCGCTGCCGGAGTCGCGGATCGGGGCCAGCAGGGCCTCCAGAGCCGCGGTGCTCGGATCACCCTGAGGCTCTGGGGAGGCCTGTCCTGGGGAGCGGCGCTCCGCTGGAGCCTGGGCAGCGGCAGGCTGGCGGGCGGAGGCCTGGTCGGCGGAAGAGCTGTCGGCGTGAGGCATCCGGCGCGGCGGAGCTGCGGTTGGGGCGAATCCTAGGCAGGGCCTGGCCAGCCAGGGCTGTCGGCGCCTGCCGCTGGCTGATCGGCCTGGGTTGGAGTGCTGGTGGACCTCTGCCGGGTCGGTTCCGGAGCCAACCTCCGGTTCCATGGGATTCCGCCGCTCAGAAGCACCGGCAGCCGAACGGGCGGAAACGCCGGGGAGCGTCGCCGATTCGGCAACGCCGAAGCAGGGGGGACACCGCCGCACCCGGGCTGCCGCGTCTCCATCCACGCTGTTCGTGCCTCTTCAGGGCGCCGAAGCAAGGCTGTTCAGGCCGTCCCGGCCGCGGCCGCGACCGCGGCGCTGGGCCAGGCCCCGGAATCGGCTGCGATCGCGGTGAGCCGGGGGCACGGGCCTGGGGTGGCTCCTGCCTTGGCAGCGCTGGGCGTGGTTCAGTTCTGCCCCGGGCTGCCTGTCGTGACAGTCGCTCTCGACTGCTTGTGCCGGGGCACCCCGGCCTGAAAACGTGAGAGGGTGATCTGCTGCCACGGCCCCGCCTGATCCCATGTCGCCCGACTCCCTGTCCCCCGAGCCCCTGGCGATGCCTCCCGCCGATTCCCGCGCCCGGGCCAGGGCGCTGCTGATGGGTCTGCAGGATTCGATCTGCGCGGGCCTGCAGCAACTCGATGGCGAGGGCAGCTTCCAGGAGGAGAGCTGGGAGCGGCCTGAAGGCGGGGGTGGTCGCTCGCGGGTGATGAAGGCGGGCCGCATCTTCGAGCAGGGCGGCGTCAACTTTTCGGAGGTGCAGGGCGACCAGCTGCCCCCCTCGATCCTCAGTCAGCGGCCGGAGGCGGAGGGGCAGCGCTGGTTCGCCACCGGTACTTCGATGGTGTTGCACCCCCGCAATCCCTACCTCCCCACGGTTCATCTCAACTACCGCTACTTCGAGGCAGGGCCGGTGTGGTGGTTCGGTGGCGGCGCCGATCTCACCCCCTATTACCCCTTCCTGGAGGATGCCCGCCATTTCCATCGCAGCCTCAAAGGGGCCTGCGACAGCGTCGATCCGGCCTACTTCCAGGTGTTCAAGCCCTGGTGCGACGAGTACTTCTTCCTCAAGCATCGCGGTGAGACCCGCGGCATCGGCGGCATCTTCTACGACTATCAGGATCCCAGTGGTGTCCTCTACACGGGGCAGGATCCCAGCGGGTCGGCGGCGGCGCTCAGCCGGGGGCTGGGGCCGATCCAGCAGGACTGGGAGCAGCTGTTCCGCCTGGCCAGCGCCTGTGGCAACGCCTTCCTGCCCAGTTATGTGCCGATCGTCGAGCGCCGCCAGGACACGCCCTACGGCGAGCGCGAACGCCAGTTTCAGCTCTACCGCCGCGGCCGCTACGTGGAGTTCAATCTGGTGTTTGATCGCGGCACGATCTTCGGCCTGCAGACCAATGGCCGCACCGAATCG
>CALPMR020000109.1 GCA_943324725.2 Bordetella parapertussis
ATCTCAGCCCCTGCATCTATTTGCCGAACTACGATGATCGCTATTCTTGTCTCGCACCGATATTGTCGAATCGTGTGCGAGTGGTCGGCATCGCCCATAGTGATGATCCCTGGCATTATGAACATCTCTGCCGCATTGGCCACGCCTGCAATGCCTTGGTTGGTGTGAGTCATGCCATCACGGATCACTTGCGAAGACTCGCACCAGTTTTCGGCTCAAGGTTAGAAACGATTTCCTATGGAATTCCGTTCCCTGCGGCAATGAAACCTGCCTGGGAAGAGGACGTTTCCGGCCTTGATAGGTCTCGATTGCGCATCATCTACACCGGTCGGCTCATTCCAAGGCAGAAACGGGTGCTTGATTTGCTTGCGATTGCCCGGAAACTCGATGAGCGTCATGTGCCTTATGAAATGATCATTGTGGGCGATGGCGATCTTCGCTACCCCATGGAACGGCAAGCCCATCAACTGGTGCGCGAACGAAAAATCTGGTTTACGGGTGCCCAGCCCCATGAGGATGGATTGGCCATCCTGGCGATGGGTGATGTCTTCTTGCTCCCATCATCTTTCGAAGGGCTCTCGGTGGGAATGCTGGAGGCGATGGCTCTTGGGCTTGTTCCTGTCGTCAGCGACCTGCGCAGTGGTGTGCCCGATGTGATCGTGCCCGGATGCAATGGTCTTGTTGCCCGCGTAGGAGATTGTGACGGATTCGCGGACCATCTCCAATGGCTTTGGCGCCATCCTGAAGCAAGGCGTCGCATGGGAGAGGCGGCGGCAAGCACCGTGAATCCTAATTATCTGTTAGACCCAATGATTGATCGGTACATGTCTCTTTTCCAGCGGGTAGTCTCATCTCCGTATTCACGTCCTTCTGGTGGGGCCATCGTGCCACCAGCTCACATCTTGCCTGATTTGAAGCTATCAACCTGGGCAGCGCGGATCGCGGCAGATCCTGGGCAATCGGCGAATCGTGTGATGAAGCGACTGTTTCAGTCCAGTTCGGAATGATTGCTCGTCAACTCCCACCCTGCTGCAATGTGCACAAAGTTATTCTTCTGGCGCATGATAATCGTCCAGTTGACGTCCGCCGCTATGACTTTCATCGGAAAGGCTGCATCATCCCACCCCATGGTGGCAATGGTGCTAGCTGATGCAGGCTGGAACAAGGCGAAACGCACATCATACTTGCCTGGTGCCAGTGGTAGCCTATCGATAAGACAGCGTATGGTCGTCGTGGGTGGCTTGAGAGAGAGATGGCCTTCAGGGTATCCGTGAACAAGGGTGGTAATTGAGGTGAGTTCACTGTTGCCAATATCGATCGCACATGCCAGTCCATCAATCTGTTGATTAACACACAGCTCCAGCTCAATTATTAGCGATTCGCCCGAGGATATGGGTAAGTTGTTCTGCGTTTTCAGCTTGATTGAGTTAATCTGGCAGATTTCATTTGATAGAGTTTTTGCTAATTTATACTTTTCTTTCGCTTCTAGGCTCTCGTTTTCTTCGATACGTTCTTGATAGACCGTGATCACTTCTGTAGGCTCGCCTTCCGCAACGATTCGGCCCTGGTCGAGCAGGATGCAGTGATGGCAGAAGGTCTGGATTAATGTCATCTCATGGGAGCAGAGAAGGATTGCCCCTCCCGCATCCACGTAATCGCGCAGAAATCGTCGGAAGCGATTGCGAAATCGTTGATCGCCTCCTCCGAGGGCTTCGTCGATCACAAATAATTCAGGCTTCAGACGGGTGTAGATCGAAAACGCCAGACGTAATCGCATTCCTAGGCTATAAGTGCTAACTGGAGCATCGATAAACTCATCAATTCCTGCAAACTCCTCCACGGCTTCGATCTCTCCGGGGATGACTGCGGTTGGTAACCCATAGAGGGCCAGTAGGGTGGCTGCGTTTTCCCTTCCGGTTTCGAATGGATTCAGGCCGCCATTGGCATCGATCATGGCGATGCGAGGGGTCTTGATGTGGATCGAACCAGCTGTTGGGAGAATGACGCCAGTGACGAGATTGATCAACGTGCTCTTGCCAGCACCGTTATGGCCGATCACACCAACCACCTGGCCGGGCTCGATGGCCAGGTGGATATCCTGCAGGGCCCAGAATTCCCCGGCGCGAAGCTCACGTCGCGGAGGACGGCCCAGGATCTGACGGCTGATATCGGCGATGGTATGGGGCACGGCACGATCGTGCCGGCGACACAGTCGCTTCCACACACCATCAAGCGCCAGGAGGGGGTCGGCCATTGTCACATCATCAGCCTTTCCACCACGTGGGGCCTGGCAACGCGACACAGGCTCCAGCCCAACAAAAGCAACCCACAGCCAATCAAGCCGGCCAGAGCAGCTGCGACGGCGTGGCCCTCACCACCATAGGCGGCTGCACGTATTCCATCGAAGACCCAGGTCAGGGGGTTGATTGCCGCAATGCGACCCAGAATAGTGCTGCCAGTGATCGGTACGAACACCGGTGTGATGGCGAAGATCGTCCAGGGAAGCAGAGACGACACATGCTCAAGGTCCTGGGTCAGGGCGGCGAATGGGGCGATGATCAGGCCTATCCCTGCTCCAGCGAAAGCGATGCCGCAATAGCCCAGGATGGCGATCATGGCCATCAATGGGTTTGGTGCTGGCACTGAGAATAGTGCATAGACAGCAACCACGATCGAGAACCTCACCAGCATGGTGAAGAGCATTTGCATTAGATCAGCCATGATGAAGGCATCCAATGGCAATATCTGGCGCCTAAGTACGTGTTGGTGCGCGATGAACAGGCGCCGCGTCGTGTTGAGCGCTTCCAGGAATGTTTGCGCAAGAGCAATGCCAAAGATTCCGTAGAAAGCTGCTGGAACATTTGTGAGGCCGGCAAGCGTCTGAGCCCGCTGGCTGCCGATCAACACGATGGCCGTCAGAATCGTGGGGACGAAGGCCCAAAGCAGGCCGAGTGATGAGTAGCGATACTGTTGTGCCAATTGCCTCTTGAAGAGACAGTATGCACTGAAGCGGCATGCCATTATATCATCAACCCACTGCCTGGCGCAGGTATTGTTGTTGTGCATTGATCGCCAATGAAGGTTAAAGAGCAAAATCGCCAAGTCTTCCACCCCTGGACAAGAAGATGTTGAGCAAGGACTAGGTCGAAATGAATCGCTCAATGCTCGCACGTAATCAATCGGCCAAGCGGGCTTGAATAGTCCACGCCTAAGGTCTTGGATTGAGTCGAGAATGTATTCATTTACTAGGCAATTATTTGTGCGAGTCATTAAGCTGATTTCCTGTCATCTTCGTTGGTGAAGGGATCGGATGCAATCAGGCATGGATCTTTGCTATTTATATTTGTTGAATTTGCCTTCGAGCCAGTAATCGAGGGGGGATTTTGTGCTATTTGTCAGGAATGGCGATTCTCGGAAATTTCTCGTCCTAGATGCGCCTATAAATCCAAGTGACAAAGCAAAGCAACGAAAGCAGTTAATCAAGGTGACGGTAGCACCCGGCGATGCATTGCCCAAGGAAATACATGAACTAACAAGCATTGGGGCCATCAAAAGGTAGCCCACTGATGCGCCTATCGCCAGTCGAGCCGTGATTCTCTCTAGATTGCTAATGCTAATATCTTCGGGCCAATAATAGCATGCCAGCTGTGACAGGCAGACTGCAAGCAAAGGAATCGCGCCCCAGGACAAAAAAGACTCCAGCAACGGTAGCCATGTTCTAGAATCCGAAGGGACAAATGTGCTCTCTGAAAATATTTTGGCTATCGTTCCAATGGTGTAAAGTGCGAAGCTTACGGAGATCCATCGACACGTAATAGCCAAGCTGATGCGCCGTAATTCCTGGCCGGAGGCATTTCGTTCCATCTGGGCTTTTTATTTTTTTCGGCTGATTTTATGCGATCAGTCTCGGTATGTCAATCCCTTTGTGCTTGTCAGGAATGCTTGTGGGCGAGCCTTTGGAGCTGCCCGTTTCTATGGTTAAGAGGTGCTCAACGGCTGAGATCGTTTGCGCGATCCCTGTTGATAATTCAGGTTTTTATGGTTTAATATGCGCTTCGTCATGTTTTATTGGAAAGTCGTGAGGTTTGCCGGATCAAGTAATCCATCCTCCGCCCTTCAATCGGTTCACCATTCTGAGCTGATGCCAGTCCAGCATTCATGTTGTACTGTTCCCGCCACACCCTCACCCTGGTGATGCCCACCATCAGCTGGGTTGACGCGTTCTATCGTTGCGACATGTCAGCCATGGCCGTGCTGGAGCGGTGACTTTCAGGGAAGATGTCATTCCTCAGCTGCCACTCAGGCACCCTGGATCAATGGTAATGCGACGAGCGGATTGGGCTCCTCTGTTGGCTTGTTGATCCACACTTCTTCGGGTTGACGCCAGCAGCAGGTGCTTCGGCTCCAGCGCGTTGGATTTGCCTGGCGGGCTGTCTCGTAGACATCAGCTCCCTGCTGGCAAATTGCCGTGGCGGCTTCACTCTGACGCTGATGGGGCGTCACGAATTTGATGCCGCTTTGGCGGTGTCGGTGGTTGTACCAATTGACAAAGGCCGCCACCCACTCGCATGCCTCGCCTTTGCTGCCAGACGGCCGGCTGGGGTAGTCGGGTCGGTACTTGACCGTACGGAACAGGGACTCTGAGTAGGGGTTGTCGTTTGAGACCCTTGGCCTGGAACAGGATCTGAGCACTCCCATCTCCTCCAGCCGCCATTCCAGCGTGGCTCCACGCATGGCATTGCCGTTGTCGGCGTGGAGGATCAGTCGCGGCTGGTGGCTCTGGTGGCTGCCAAAGCCGCTGGGCCGGCGGTAGTGCTCCCTGAGACAGGCTCGCTGCACCAGATCAGCCGCGATGTCAGCTGACTCCAGCTCAGTCACATCCGAGGCCACAACCCAGTGCCTCCGGCACGCTGGCTTTCGGCCAGGTAAGCGGCTCCAGACGTCGACCACCAGATAGAGGTACAGCCACACACCCCGCACCGTGGTGGGCAAAAAGCTGATATCCCAGCTCCAAACCTGGTTTGGGCCATCCGCCCTGAGGCGCGGCACGGAGCGAGGTTCCTGCGTCAGGCGGGCCCGTTCACGCCGGTGGCACTGTCCCGCCTGGTGCAAGACCCGATAGAAGCTGGATTCCGAGCCGAAATACAGCCCCTGATCCGCCAGGGCCGGCACGATCTGTCCCGGCGGCAGCGAGGCGTACGCCGGCTGGTTGCAGGTGAGCAGGATCCGCTGGCGCTCCTGCTCACTCAGCCGGTGAACGACAAGGCGAGGACTGCCTTTATGGCGATCCTTGCCGTCCCCATCAGCCACAAATGCACGCCGCCAGCGCTTGAGGGTGCGCAGGCAGATGCCGATCTCAACGCAGGCGCTCCACAGGCCGGCGCCAGCGTCATTCGCCTCGCTGATCAGCTCGATCACCTTCCGCATGTGCGCGGTGCTGGTCAGCCTTCCTCGTCCTCCGAGCAGAAGGCATCCCACTTTTTTCGCAGCACCAGCAATGCCTCCGCCTCAGCCAGGGCCTTCTCCTGGCGCTGCAGCTCCTTCTTGAGGGCCTTGATCTCCTTCTGGTCCTGGGCTCGGAGCCTTTCGAGCTCCTTCTGCTCGGCCATCGTCAGCACCGGCTTGGCGTTGGCATCAAGTGCCTCCGGCACGCTGGCCAAGGCCAGGTAGGGGTGGCCTGCCGCCAACGGCGCCGATGGCTATCTGCTCAGTTGGCTCCAGCTTCTGTTTTCTTTGGCCAGCAAGGCCACTTTGAATATAGCCTACGGATTGGTTGATCTTTCGCAGAGATCTGTGGCCCAAGTGTTCGTTATCATGGTCGCTATCGGCGTCGTTGTGATCGGTGCGTTAATCAGAGTGGGTAGCAGTCGCTTGCTTGGAATCCTTCTGATAGCGAGCTGGCGGCACAAGCTGATCCCTTTCGCTTTGCCGATGTTTGTTCTGCGCTCGGGCAGTTTGCTTTTGCTACCGTCATTACGACAAGATCATGCTCTATCCGGTCCTTCTTGCGGTCTTTCGGCTTGCTTTGCGTCGGACGCGACTTCTGGACGTGCTGCTGGCAACTCTGATGGCCGCCAGTGTCTGGTTGCCCCAGCGTCTGGTGGAAGCTTTGCCTGGCAGTGCGATTCTTCAGGCCATGATCTGGCTCTGGATGGGAATCATTATGTTGCGGGCTCTATGGATCGACTCCACTGTTGCTGTGGGCCCTCGGACTGGCTTCGGGTGAGGTGTGTTCAGCTTTTGTCCCCTGCGGCTGGCTGAGATCACCAAGCCTGGCTGGATATTGATTGCAACAGGAAAGGAAGCATTGAGCGGTCGTTTGAACCGATGAGCAGTCAGCTGGGGATGGCCGTGAGCAGAAGCCGTGTTACAAGCGAGCATCGCCATTGCCCCCAGCCCCCTGGCCTCGTCCTCCGAGCTCCATGGCGGCAATCGTCTTGCCGCCGCCCGCCGCCTCGGCTGCCGGCCGGAGCAGCTGCTGGACGCCAGTGCCTCGCTGGTGCCCTTCGGGCCGCCGGCTCGCCTGCGGCGCCGCCTGGCCCGCCTGCTGGCTGAGGGTTCCGCCCTGCGGGATTATCCCGATCGCGCCTACTGGGATCTGCGCCAGGCGATCGCCGCCCACCACGGCCTGGATGCCGAGGCGGTGTTGCCGGGCAACGGTGCCGCCGAGCTGTTCACCTGGGCGGCCCGTGATGCGGCCGCCGCCGGCACCAGCCTGTTGCCCACTCCGGGCTTTGCCGATTACCGCCGGGCCCTGGCCTGCTGGGGAGGCCGCTGGCAGCCGTTGCCGCTGCCGCTCGACTGGTCCTCGCCGGGGCCAGGGCCGCTGCCGGAGCCGGCCGGCGGTCTCACCGTGCCGCCAGGCCCCCAAGTGCTCTGGATCACCAACCCTCACAACCCCAGCGGCCAGCTCTGGAGCCGCCAGGCGATCGAGCCGCTGCTGCAGTGCTTTGCCCTGGTGATCGTCGATGAGGCTTTCCTTCCCTTGGTGCCAGAGGGGGAAGCCCAGTCGCTGGTGCCTTTGCTGGCGCAGTATCCCCAGCTGGTGGTGATCCGCAGCCTCACCAAGCTGCTGGCGATCGCCGGTCTGCGGCTCGGTTATGCGCTGGGGGATCCGGCCCGCCTGGCCCGCTGGTCCGGCTGGCGTGATCCCTGGCCGGTGAATGGCCTGGCGGCCGCCGCCGGTGACGCCCTGCTCGGCGATCAGCGCTGGCTGCGGCGGGTGCAGGACTGGGTGGCTCGGGAGGGCCCCTGGCTGCAGGCCCGCTTGGCGGCGATCCCCGGTCTCGATCCCCGGCCGACAGCGGTGAACTACCTGTTGCTGCGTGGCCGGCGCGACGGGCAAGCCCTGGAGCTGGAGCCGCTGCGATTGGCCCTGGAGCAGCGGCATCGCATCCTGCTGCGCGATTGCCGCTCGTTTGAGGGGCTCGATGGCACCTGGCTGCGCCTGGCCCTGCAGGATCGGGCCGGCAACCGCCGGCTGCTGGCGGCCCTGGGGCGCGAGTGGCCGGGGCTCAGGGGCGGGGGCTGAGGCTGAGGTTGGCCGCGGCGCCAGGCGTTGGTCGGAGCAGGGCTCTGGTGACGATCGTGTCGGGCGGTGAGTCGGGTGCGCTGGCAACCGTGGTTCAAGCGCTGTCTCAGCCTTGGTGGGAGGCCTGATCACGGACGGGATTTTGCGGACAGGGCGTTGCGGGCTGGGTTCGACGCGATGCCTGGCCATGACGTGCTGATCGCCGCCTCAACCGCGACGCCACCCCAGGCCTCAGCCCAACTCCTCAATCAACCGCGCCAGGCGCTGCTCCGCGTCGCGCACCGCCAGCTTCCGCATGCCCGCCGCCAGCTCCAGCAATGGATCGGCGACCGCCTCGACACCCCGCAGCCGCGGCCCCAGCAGCCGCCAGACGGCCCGGGGCAGGGCATCCTCCCCGGGCGGGTGCTGCCAGACGATCACCGCAGCGCCCAGTTCCGCCGCCGCAATCGCGTTGGCGTCCTGGTGGCGGTCGGCGGCCTGGGGGAAGGGCACCAGGATCGTGGGCGTACCGCACACCGCCAGCTCGCTGAGGCTGCCGGCGCCGGCGCGGCTGATCGCCAGATCGGCGTGCTGCAACAGGCCCGCCAGCTCGTCGCTGAAGGGGCGCTCCACCACCTGCGGCAGCTGGAAGCGACCGGCCTCCGGGTCGTTGCTGCCGGTGAGATGGACCACCCGGCAGCCCGCTGCCAGCAGCGGTTCGATCAGCGGCCGCACCATGCGGTTCAGGCCCACGGCCCCCTGGCTGCCGCCCATGATCAGCACCAGGGGGCCGGAGCCGCTGGGAACCCAGTCGGGCAGGGGGGCGGGTTCGAGGAAAGCCCGGCGCACCGGCGTGCCGCTGACCAGGGGGTGACAGCGGGGCAGCTGCTCGGCGGCCTGCGGCAGGCCCACGGCCACATGGCGGCAGAGGCGCCCCAGCAGGCGCGTCACCTTGCCGGGGATGGCATTGCTCTCGTGCAGCACCATCGGCACGCCGCACCAGCGCGCCGCCAGGATCGTCGGCGCGGCGATGTAGCCGCCGCTGCTGAACACCACATCGATCCGTTCGCGCCGGATCAGGCGCCGCACCACCCGGGTGGCGGCCAGCAGCTGTACCAGGTTCCAGAGCTTGCGCAGGCCCTTGCCCTGCAGGCCGCCGGCCCGCACGGTGTGCAGCGGAAAGCGGGCCGGTACCAGCTCGGTTTCCAGTCGGTCCGGCACCCCCAGCCACAGCACCCGCCAGTCGCTGGCGAGGGCATCGGCCACCGCCAGGGCCGGGAACAGATGGCCGCCCGTGCCGCTGGCGGCGATCAGAAGCGTCGGCATGGGGTCGACCGGGTGGCGGCGGGGGCGAGCGCGCCTAACTTAAAAGCCTGGTTCCGAGGCGGACAGCGTCTGTTCGCTTCCCGGTCCCTTCAGCGTCCACCCGTTGGCTTCGCCATGCCCTTGCTTCGCAGCCTGTCCCTCGCGGTCCGCCAAGTGCTGCTGGCAAGTCTGCTGGCGACCAGCGCGCTGGCGGGCTCGGGCCTGGGCATGCCGGCCTTGGTCCGGGCCGCTGCTGCCCCTGCCTCGGCCGCC
>CALPMR020000110.1 GCA_943324725.2 Bordetella parapertussis
AAGCGCCGCCGCATTTTGTTACAGGAGGAGCGGCGGCGGATGGAGCTCTGAGGCCGCTCCGCTTGTCTCGCTGCGGCTGCCTCCCTACAGCTGGACGCAAAGGGCTCGAGCTGGTCGAGCCGCAGCCAGACATCCGGAACCGGGCGTCGCCAGCGCAGCTGGGCATAGTCGCCTTTGATCACCAGGATCTCGCCCGGTCCCTCGAAGATGTAGGCGGGCGGCTGCGGATCGCTGGCGGCGGCCTCCAGACTGGCGGCGTAGCTGGCGCGGGCCACCCGCACCAGGGCACCTTTTTTCAGGGCTGGCGCTGCGCTGGCTGCCGGGGAAGTGGCGGCCGGTGGAGTGGGGGCGGTCGTGTCGGCCATGGCGGGCTTGGCGGCAGAGCCACGCTAAGCGCTGGCGGCGCCAGCGGCTGCAGCCCTAGCCTCGTCACCAGGATTGGTACGGGATCACGACATGAGGCTGCTGCTGCTGGGATGTTCGGGATTCGTGGGGAGGGAGCTGGTGCCCTTCCTGCTCAAGCTGGGACACTCCCTCACCCTGGTCAGCCGCCGACCCCATCCCTTTCCCCTGCTGGAAAGCGACCGGTTGGTCTGCCTGCGGCTCGATCCCGCCGAAGCCGCCAGCTGGCAGACACCGGAGCTGCGTCAGGCCCTGGCCGCGGCCGAGGGGGTCGTGAACCTGGCGGGGGAGCCGATCGCCGAAAAGCGCTGGACCCCCGAACATCGCCAACGGCTGCTGGACAGCCGCCTCAGCACCACCACCTGTCTGGCGGCGGCGATGGCCCCATTGCGGCAGCCGCCGCGGGTGCTGGTCAATGCCTCCGCTGTCGGCTACTACGGCACCAGCCTGGAGCAGCGGTTCAGTGAGGCCAGCCCGGCTGGTGACGATTGGCTTGCCCAGCTCTGCCAGCGCTGGGAGGCCGCCGCGGCGACCGTGCCGGGTGCCTGTCGCCTGGTGATCCTGCGCCTCGGCATTGTGCTCGGCCCCGACGGTGGTGCCCTCGGCAAGATGCTGCCGGTGTTCCGGCTGGGTTTCGGCGGCCCGGTGGGTTCAGGCCAGCAGTGGATGAGCTGGATCGAGCGCCACGATCTCTGCCGGCTGATCGCCACCGCCCTGGAGGATGCCGCCTACAGCGGCGTCTACAACGCCGTGGCGCCGGAACCGACTCGCATGGGCATCTTCGCCAACGCGCTCGGGCGGGCCCTGGGCCGGCCGAGTCTGCTGCCGGTACCGGGGGCGATTCTGCAGCTGCTGCTGGGCGATGGGGCCCGGGTGGTGCTGGAGGGACAGCAGGTGCTGCCGGAACGCTTGCTGGCCCAGGGCTTCCAGTTTCAGTGCCCCGCGCTCAACGCTGCCCTCGCCGCTGCCACCAGCCCAGGGCCCCGCTGAGCAGGGCCGCGGCCATCAGCAGGCCGATCGCCGGGGTGAACAGCGGCTCCCACAACGTCTGGAACAGCCGCAGGGGAGCCTCCACCCCATTGCTGTGCAGCAGCACCGCCAGGGCAAACCAGAGGGCCGCCGCGATCACCAGAAACACATCGGCCACCAGGGCCAGATCGAGCCAGCGCTTCAATCGCTGCAGCAGCGATGTCGACGCTGAGTCGGCGGCGACTTCGCTGCGGGGCTCGCCGCGGCGGGCCGGGCGATCGCCGGCGGCGCCGCTGTCGGTCGGTGGGGGGGTCATCGCGTTCCGGCCTGCAGGTCGCTCAGCAGCTCCATGATCGCCGCCGCCATGCGGTCGCTGCCGCCGGTACCGCCGATCCGCTCGGCGCCGATCGCCGCCAGTCGGCGCCGCCAGCTCGGGCCCTGCCCGGGATCGGCCAGCCGGCTCAGCAGGTCGCCGGCCAGGTCGGCGCCGGCCTGCAGGGCTTGGGCGCTGCCCACCGCACAGCGTTCGGCTACGTCACGGCCCGCTGTGCCATGGGCGGCTGAACCATGGCCGGCGGAACCAGCGGCGCAGCTGACCCCCGGACCGAGCAGGCGCCGCTGGGCTTCGGCGAATCCGGCCGTGAACTGGGGCCCCTGGCCCTCCAGCTGCAGCACCGGCTTGCCCAGTCCCACCGCCTGTTCAGCGGCGGTTCCAGTCATGGACAGCACCAGGTCACTGCCGTTCAGCACTGCCGCGAACCGCCCCCAGTGCAGTTGCAGCCGCTGGCGGCCGTGCACCAGCACGTGGGAGGCGTTGCCATCTTCCGGGCCCTGTCCCTGTTCCAGCCTCCAGCCCAGCGGGGCAGCAATGCGGGCCAGGCTGCCGGCATCCAGATCCCCAACCAGGGCGGCCTGCAGTGCCAAGGCCTGCGGGGTCTGCAGTCGGGCCGGCAGCCGGCCGAGCAGGCCCAGCAACAGCTCGAGGTTGCGCAGGGCCTCCGGCAGGCGACTGCCGGGCAACACCGCCACGGTCTGGGCGGCTCCCCCTGGAATCGGCTCACCGGCCTCGCGCACCAGGTCGAGGAAGGGATTGCCCAGAAACTCCACCGGCCGCCCCAGCTGGGCGCTGAGGTCGCCGGCGGTCAGGGCATCCCGGCTCCAGACCCGGCGAAAGCCGCGGCTGCGCAGCAGCCAGCCACAGGGCCAGGGCAGCCGCAGGCGGCCTTCATAGTGACTTGAATAGGCGACCAGATAGACCACGGCCGGTCGCCGGCCCAGCCAGGCGGCCAGCACCGGCAGCAGATCACCGACCGCCACGATCAGCTGGTCGCGGCGGCCGCGCAGGCTCAGCAGACGCCGCAGGACATCGAGATGCTGGCCTTCCCGCAGTTCCGTGAGGCGACCGGCCAGGCTGGTGTACCCCAGTCCACCGGTGCTGAATTCGCGGGTGCGGCTGATCACGGGAATACCGGCCTGCCGGTAGGCATGGCCGTGGCCCACCAGGGGCAGCGCTTCCACGCTCAGCCCCCGGGCCAGCAGCCGCCGGCCCAGCAAGGCGCCACTGAGGTCTTCCCCGTGGCCGTTGCTCAGCAGTAGCAGTCGGCTCAAGCCTGCAGCCAGGCTCGCACCTTCTCCAGGGCTTGCCAGCCCGGACGTCGCTTGAGCCCATCGGCCATCGAGTCGTTCAACTCCGCGGCCAGCTCAGGGGCCATCACCATCACCCGCTGCACGATCTCGATGTGCTCGCGCACCCCTTTCTGACCCGTCTCCAGCATCGCCACGCTCAGGTTGATGCGGGCCTGGGGATCCTGAGGATTGAGCCGCACCGCCGTGCGGGCCGAGCCCAGGGCGTCGTTGGGGCGATCGAGTAGCAGCTGCAGCCAGGCCAGGCAGATCCAGCCGGCTGACTGCTTCGGCGACTGGGCGGTGATGGTCAGGAAGTCGTCGATCAGATCTTCGGGGGCGGCCCCCTGCTGATAGCGGCCGATCGCCTGGTCGAACAGGGAGTCTTCGCTGGAGGAGGGGCTGGCCGTCATGGCTGCGGCAACGGGGCAAGGCGTGACGCTCAGATTCCCACGCCGTGCGACCGGCCGGATGCAGGCGGCGGCTTCAGACGGCGAAGGAGCTGCCGCAGCCGCAGGTCTGGGTGGCGTTGGGATTGGTGAAGTTGAAGCCGCCGCCGATCAGGGCGCTGGAGAAGTCGAGCTGCATGCCGTAGATGTACAGCAGGCTCTTGGGATCGGAAACCACCCGGAAACTGGGCGCCCCGGCCGGTTCGTAGACATAGGTCTCATCGTCGCCCTGGATGGCGTCGGCGTCGATGAAGTCCATGGTGTAACTCATGCCGCTGCAGCCGCCGGAACGCACCCCCACCCGCAGCAGCTTGGCGTCGCCCTGCTGCTGCATCAGCCTGGCCAGCTGCTTCATCGCCGGCTCGGTGATCAGGATGCCCTTGCCGTCGACGCCGGTGAAGGTGGCGCTGGCGGCTTCGCTGGCGACGACCTCGTTGGCGGCGGTTTCGCTGAGGGTGGGGGTGGCGGTCTCCGGAGTCATGGCGTCAGGGGGCAGGGGATAGGGCGGGCTGGAGCTGGGTCAGAGGTTGCCCTTGAGGAAGGCCTCAGGACGACGGGAGCAGGCGGTGGCTGGAGGCCTGGTCGGCGGGATCGCTGAGCGGCGATGGCGGACTTTCGGAGAAATAAACCTGGATCCATGTCCCCTGATCGGGAGCAAAAGATTCGGTGATGGCCGATCAGCGATCCGGTGGCCGTGAATGCCGGGCTGATCGCTGAGCGGCTTGAGCGGTGCAGGGAGGCGGGGAGCGGCTAGTCGGGTTTGCTTTGCTACCGCTGGGGCTATCCAGGGCCGGTCAGTGGTCGGGGGCTGCTGCCCCGGGGATTGGATCTGGTGCTGGATGCTTCTGAACTGGCTTCACTCTATGGAGTTCGCCGCGGGGCTGCCTGGCCCCCTTGGTCCTGTTCCAGCCATGCCTGGAAGGGCAGCGGCCCAGTCCCGTCACTCCATAGAGTCTGGCCTGACACGGGAGAGACAATCGTGAGGGTGGCCATCGTGGGTGCCGGTCTGGCCGGTCTGTCGGCGGCGGTCGACCTGGTGGACGCCGGCCATCAGGTGGATCTCTACGAGGCGCGCCCCTTTTTCGGCGGCAAGGTGGGCAGCTGGGTCGACGACGGCGGTAACCACATCGAAATGGGGTTGCACGTCTTTTTCTTCAACTACGCCAATCTCTTCGCCCTGATGCGCAAGGTGGGAGCGATCGACAACCTCCTGCCCAAGGACCACACCCATCTGTTCGTCAATCGCGGCGGTGATCTGCGCGAGCTCGATTTCCGCTTTCTGATCGGCGCGCCCTTCAATGGCCTCAAGGCCTTCTTCACCACCCCCCAGCTCGACTGGGTCGACAAGCTGCGCAATGCCCTGGCCCTGGGCACCAGTCCGATCGTGCTGGGACTGGTCAACTACGAGGCGGCGATGAAGGTGATCCGCGACCTCGATCGCATCAGTTTCCAGCAGTGGTTCCTCGGCCATGGCGGCAGCCAGCGCAGCATCGAGCGCATGTGGAATCCGATTGCCTACGCCCTCGGCTTCATCGACTGCGAGGCGATCTCGGCGCGTTGCATGCTGACGATCTTCCTGATGTTCGCCACCAAAACCGAGGCCTCCAAGCTCAACCTGCTCAAGGGCTCCCCCCATCGCTGGCTGACCGGGCCGATCCTGGCCTACATCGAGGCGCGCGGCGGGCGCCTGCATCTGCGCCACCGGGTCACCGAGGTGCACTACGAGGAGAGAGGCAGCAGCGCAGCGGAGGACCCAGAGCTGCGGGTCACCGGACTCACCCTGGGCAGCCCCGAGGGTGACGTGGAGGTGCAGGCGGACGTCTACCTGGCCGCCTGCGACGTGCCGGGCATTCAGCGGCTGCTGCCGCAGGAGTGGCGCCGCTTCCCCCAGTTCGCGGCGATCGACAAGCTTGAGGCGGTGCCGGTGGCCACGGTGCAGTTGCGCTACGACGGCTGGGTGACCGAACTGGGGAACACGGCGGCGGCCAGCCGCCGCCGCGGGGATCTGGCCCAGCCAGCCGGGCTCGACAACCTTCTGTACACCGCGGACGCCGATTTCAGCTGTTTCGCCGATCTGGCCCTGGCCAGCCCGGTGGATTATCGGCGCGAGGGCCAGGGATCACTGCTGCAGTGTGTGCTCACCCCCGGCGATCCCTGGATTCCCAGGAAAAGCGAAGAGATCGTGGCCCACACCGATCGCCAGGTGCGCGAGCTGTTCCCGTCGGCGGCGCCGCTGCGGCTGCTCTGGAGCCATGTGGTCAAGCTTGCCCAGTCCCTGTATCGCGAAGCACCCGGTATGGAGCCCTACCGCCCGGATCAGCGCACGCCGGTCAGCAACTTCTTCCTGGCCGGCAGCTATACCCGCCAGGACTACATCGATTCGATGGAGGGTGCCACCATGAGCGGCCGGCTGGCGGCGGCGGCGATTCTCGATCGCCCGGTGACCCTGGCCAGCAAGGCCTCGCTGCCCTGAAGCCTCCAATCTGCGCAGCCGTCGGACAAGCCCTTGCTCCGCAGCCGTTGGTCGGCCCCGCTGCGAATCCCGGCAGCAGCCCCCACGCCGGTTCCCGCCCATGCGGCCGAACACCGAACACCGACCAACGCCTGGGCTTCTGCTTAACCTGAAGGCCCGTTGAGCCTGAACCGATGATCAAGTACCACCGATGACGCCTGGAACAAGCTGATGGGACGCTGGCTGGAACATACGGTCACCACCGAGATCCAGGCACCTGTGGATCGTGTCTGGGAGGTCTGGAGTGATCTGGAGGCGATGCCCCGCTGGATGCGCTGGATCGAATCGGTGGTCACCCTGGATGACCCCAATCTCACGGATTGGACCCTGGCGGCTCAGGGATTCCGCTTCCACTGGAAGGCACGCATTACCCGCCGGGTCGAATTGCAGCAATTGCACTGGGAATCCGTAGGCGGATTGCCCACCAAAGGTGGCGTGAGGTTCTATCCGCTCGGCTCTGCGCTCACGGCGGTGAAACTCACCGTCAGCTATGAATTGCCGGGCGTGCTTGCCCCGCTGATGGAGCCCAGCATCATGGGTAACATCGTCACCCGGGAGCTCCAGGCCAACCTTGACCGATTCAGAGACCTGGTGGAGAAGGGGTAGCTGTCCCCTGAGGGGGTGGCTGCCGTTGCCTTTGCTGCCTCTGCCCCTGCTGCTGGGAGGTTGCAACCTGCTCCAATTCGTGGCGCCACCGCCACCGCTGCCACCGCCGCCGATCCGCCAGAGCCCGCAGACGTTGCTGCCCGATTCCGACGCCCGCCTGGTACCCCTGCCGACACCCAGGCAGGTGGTGACCTCTTCCAGCCTGGGCCGCCGCAATCCCTTTGCACCCGTCATCGTTCCCACCATCCCCCTGCCCCAGGGTGTGGCGCCTGGAAGCGGGCCGGCTCAGGTGATCGCCTCGGTGGCCAGGGCCGGTGGCGATGCGCCCGCCCAGCTGGCGGCGGTCCGGGCGGCGCTCAGGAGCGAGGCAGCCGCAGCGGCAAAGGCGGCGCCAGGGACGCCAGCTGCCGTGTCCTTGCTGCTCAGGCCGCCGGTGTTGCAGGCCCCGGAGAGCCTGCAGCTCACCGGTGTGATCCAGACCGGCGGCCACACCGAGGCCGTCGTCTCCTACGGCAACCAGAGCGGCACGCTGAGAGCCGGTGATCTGGGCGGTCGTACCACGGGGCTGCTGCCGGCCGGCTGGGCCGTGGTCGCCATCCATCTGGGAGGGCACGGCCAGGAGGACGTCCCCAGCCTGCTGTTGCAGAAAGGCAAGCAGCGGGTCATGATCAAACTCTAAGAAGTGAGGTCAAACTCTGAGGAGCGAGCTAAGACTCTGAGGAGGGGAAGTTCTGGCCAGAGATCACAGGCTCTGGGCAGAAAACATCACGATTCGACGGTCAAGATCCTCCCCTGAGGCGCCGGGGAGAATTCTTTTGTTGCAGCCCGATCCCTGGTTTCTGTTGGCGATATTTTTCTACAGATTCATTGGTCCGAACGTGCGTACAGCGTTCAGGCGTGATGGCGTTCAACGATGGGCAGCCACGTCAGGTCCATGGCGCTGGGAGGTGCTGTCCATGCGGGTGAAATGCTGAACAACTCTGCCTTCTGATTGTGGTCCGAGAGCTCTCTCTCCCCCCTGTCCGTGCGGGGGTGGGTGGGGCCGCTGGTTCGGGAATTCATCCTGATCACGTCCCCATCCCCAGCTCCGGTGGTTGGCCCATCGGCTGCTGCCGTTCAGCCGTTCTGGTTGAAGCTGCCGATGCAGGCCGCCACCAGACCATCGAGGTCGTGGGGGTCGGCTTCGGCTTCCACCCGGCCGAGCAGGGCCCGGCAGCGCAGGCTCGTCTGGGGGCCGATCGAGATCACGTGGGTGCGCTGCAGCCGCTGCAGCCAGTCGGCTCCGAAGCTGCTCTCCAGCAACTGGGCGGTGTGGGTCACGGTCTTGGCGCTGCTGAAGGTGATCGCGTCCAGCTGACCCTGTGCAAGCGCCTGCAAGGTGCCTGTGGGCAGGCCTGCGGGGCAGCGGGTTTCGTAGGCCGCCACTTCGACCACCCGGGCGCCGGCCTCGGCGAAGGCCTCCGCCAGCACGGTGCGGCCGCCGCTCTGCACCCTGGGCAGCAGCAAGCGCAGGCCCCAGCCTGAGACCGGGAAGTTCTCGATCAGGCTGTCGGCGACGAAGCTGGGGGGCACGAAATCGGCGGCAGCCCCGATCCCCTCCAGCACGGCGGCGGTCTTGCGGCCCACGGCCGCGATTTTCACCCCGCTCGGCCGGCCCGCCAGGCTGGTGCCGCGCCGAAGCAGGCGCTGCTGCACCGCTTCCACCCCATTGGCGCTGGAGACGATCAGCCAGTGGAAGTGCTCCAGTTCGGCCAAGGCGTCATCCAGGGGGCCCCAGGTGTCGGGGGGACCGATCACCAGGGCCGGCAGGTCCAGCACCCGGGCGCCGGCGGCCTCGAACAGGCGCCGCGCTTCGCCGGCCTGCTGCTCCGCCCGCGTGACCGCAATCGTGCGGCCCGCCAGGGGCTGATGGCCCGGGGCCGCGGCTGGATCGGTCATGGGATCTCCAGCCGAACCATGGCGCCAGCTTGCTGGCGCAACTGGGCGGCCGCCTCCGGCCGATTCTGCTGCTCCAGCAGGGCGATGGCCTGGCGAAAGCCCTGGCGGGCGCCCTCGATCTCGCCGCTCAACAGCAAGGCCACCGCCAGGTTCTGGTGGGCTTCGGCATGCTGCGGCGCCAGCGCGATCGCTTGGCGATAGGCGGCGCTCGCCGCCGGCAGATCGCCGCGCTGGCGGTGGATCAACCCCGCGTTGTACCAGCAGAGCGCCACTTCCGGCGCCGCTTCAGTGGCCTGGCGGCAGCTGCTGGCGGCCGCTTCCAGGTCCCCCAGCCGCTGCTCCACGGCCGCCAGGTTGAGCCGGGCCGCCAGGGCCAGCCGGGGATCCAGAGGCAGGACCAGGGCGTCGCGGTAGAGCCGGCGGGCTCGCGGTGGGTCCGTGTCGCCGTGGGCCATGGCCAGATGCAGCAGCAGCTCATAGCGTTCCGGATGGGCCTGGGCGGGGCAGGCGGTCAACCCACGCTTCAGTAGGGCGATCGCCCGGTCGCGGCGGCCCTCGGCCAGCTCCAGTCCGCCGAGC
>CALPMR020000111.1 GCA_943324725.2 Bordetella parapertussis
CCAGAGGGTGACCAGCATCACGGCGGGCAGGGCCAGGGCCGGACTGGTGAGAAAGCCGATCGGGCTGAAGTGATCGCCCAGTAGGCCGGCCAGCCAGCTGTTGTGCGTGAGCGCACTCAGCCAACCGTCGCGCGTGAGCGCGCTCAGCCAACCATTGATCAGGCCGTTTTCGGCGTAGAGCCAGCGGAAGGCGATCGCCGCCACCACCAGCGACACCAGCACAGGCGTGTAGAAGGCGCCCCGGAACCAGTGGATACCCGGCAATTGGCGGTTGACCAGCACCGCCAGGGCCAGGGCACCGACCACGATCGGCGGCACCACACCGATCAGATAAAGAAACGTGGTGCCCATCACCTTGAACAGCATCGGATCGGCCAGCAGGCGCCGGAAGTTGGCCAGGCCGATGAAATGCAACGGCTCGCTGACATCGAGGCCGCTGCGGGTGAAGCTGATCAACAGGGCCATCACCCCCGGGATCAGCACCGAGATGGCGAGCAGCAGCAGCGCCGGCGCCAGAAAACCCCAGGCCGTCGCCGTGGTCGGGCCGGAGTGGCTGCTGGGGGTGGCATCGGGCATGGGGGCCATTCTGGGGCCAGGCCGCAGCAAGCCATGTCTGGCTGACAATGGATGTGGCCAGACGGAGCTGGCCTGAGGGTGGAACTGTTGAGATGGTGATCTGATCCTCCGGAGGCCCGCCATCCCAAGCCCCGATCCCAGCCCTGCGCTGCCCTGCACCCCTCTGACGCCCGATCAGCCGGGCCCTGGCGATGCGCCCGGCCGCCAGCCGACACCTTCAGCAGCTGCCGAGGCGGGCCGCGCTGCGGTCGGCGATCCGGCCCAGGTGTTGCGGGAGGTGTTTGGCTACGGCGCCTTCCGCGGCCCCCAGGCCGAGATCGTCGCCCACGTGGTGGCAGGCGGCTCAGCCCTGGTGCTGATGCCGACCGGCGGCGGCAAATCGCTCTGTTATCAGATCCCGGCCCTCTGCCGGGCCGGTGTGGGCGTGGTGGTGTCGCCCCTGATCGCCCTGATGCAGGACCAGGTCGAGGGCCTGCGCCAGGCGGGCGTGCGGGCCGCCGCCCTCAACTCCTCGCTGGAGGCAGGAGAGGCCGCCGGCATCTGGCGCGCCCTTGAGCAAGGCGACCTGGATCTGCTGTACGTATCGCCGGAGCGGCTGTTGAGCCCGGGCTTTCTCGATCGGCTCTCGCAGCTGCCCCTGGCCCTGTTCGCCATCGATGAGGCCCACTGCGTCTCCCAATGGGGCCACGACTTCCGGCCTGAATACCTGCAGCTGGCGGTGCTGGCCGAGCGCTTCAGCGCCATCCCCAGGCTCGCCCTCACCGCCACCGCCGATCCGCGCACCCGCGAGGAGATCCGTGAGCGGCTGCAGCTGCAGCAGGGCCGGGTGTTCCTGGCCAGCTTTGATCGGCCCAACATCCGCTATCTGCTGCGCGACAAGGACGACGCCCGCAGCCAGTTGCTGGCCTTTCTGAGCGAACGGCGCGGTGAGGCGGGGATCGTCTACGCCCGCTCCCGCAGCCGGGTGGATCGCTTCGCCGCCGACCTGCGGGCCGCAGGCTTCGATGCGGTGGCCTATCACGCCGGCCTCAGCGCTGAAGCGCGCAGTTCCGCCCTCAACCGTTTCCGGCGCGAGAGCGGCGTGGTGGTGGTCGCCACGATCGCCTTCGGCATGGGCATCGACAAACCTGACGTGCGCTTCGTCGCCCATGTCGATCTGCCCAAGAGCCTGGAGGCCTACTACCAGGAAACCGGCCGGGCCGGCCGCGACGGCCTGCCGGCGGTGGCCTGGATGGTGCATGGCGCCGGCGATGTGCCCCAGCTGCGTCGCTTCATCGAGGACTCCGAAGCGGGCCAGGCCCAGAAACAGGTGGAGCACGGCAAACTCGACTCCCTGATCGCCTTCAGCGAGGCCAGCGACTGCCGCCGCCAGGTGCTGCTGCGCCACTTCGGCGAAGCCCTGGCCGAACCCTGCGGCAACTGCGATCTCTGCCTGGAGCCTGACAGCAGCACCGATGTGACCGAGGCGGCCCGCAAGGCGCTTTCGGCCGTGTACCGCACCGGCCAGCGCTTCGGCGCCGCCCATCTGGTGGATGTGCTGCTCGGCGGCGACACCGCCCGGATCCGCGAGCTGGGCCACGCCAGCCTCAGCGTCTACGGCATCGGCAAGGAGCTGGACCGGGGCCAGTGGCGCTCATTGATGCGGCAGCTGCTGGCGAAGGGCTATCTGCTCAGTGATCCGGAGGCCCGCGGCGGCCTCTGCTTCGGCCCCGACAGCCTGGTGAAACCCTTGCTGAAAGGCGAAGCGAGCCTGGCCCTGCGCCTGCCGCCAGCGGCGAAGGAACGGCGACAGGCCAGCGGCGGTGAGCGGGCAGCCGGGAGCCAGGCCCCCGCCCCGGAGCTGGCGGAGGAGGGGCGCGAACGCTTTGAGGCGCTCAGGGGCTGGCGGCTGGAGCAGGCCCGCAGCCAGGGGGTGCCGCCCTATGTGGTCTTCCACGACCGCACCCTGATCGAGATCGCCAGCCGCCAGCCGGCGACGCTGGCGGAGCTGGGCACGGTGGCAGGCGTCGGCCAGGCCAAGCTCGATCGCTACGGCGACGCCGTGCTGCAGCTGTTGGCCGGCCTAGCCTCCGGCCATTGAGTCCACCGTTGTGATGCCCCCGACGCTCCAGCCGCTGCGCACGATTCCGGTTGAGCTGGAGCGCAATCCTTACCCGATCGTGATCGGCGGCGCTGCCCTGGGCCAACTGGGGGAGCAACTGCGGCTCCAGGGCTTCAAGGCGGGCACCCGCGTGCTGGTGGTGACCAATCCGGTGGTGCAGGAGCACTACGGCGCCACGGTGCTCGCCAGCTTGCGGGCCGCCGCTCTGGAGGCCTCCACCCTGGTGATCGAGGCCGGTGAGGAGCAGAAAACCCCCGCCACCGTCTCCCTGATCCACGACGCCGCCCTGGCGCGCCAACTGGAGCGCGGCTCCCTGATCGTCGCCCTCGGCGGCGGCGTCGTCGGCGACATGGCCGGCTTCGCCGCCGCCACCTGGCTGCGGGGCATTGCCGTGGTGCAGGTGCCCACCACCCTGCTGGCGATGGTGGATGCCGCCATCGGCGGCAAGACGGGCGTCAACCATCCGGGCGGCAAGAACCTGATCGGCGCCTTTCACCAGCCGCGGCTGGTGCTGATCGATCCCACGGTGCTTGCCACCCTGCCGGAGCGGGAGTTCCGGGCTGGCATGGCCGAGGTGATCAAGTACGGCGTGATCGGCGACCCGGAGCTGTTCGGTGATCTCGAAGCAGCAGCCCAGCGCGATCCCCAGGCCGGCCTGGCCAGCCTGGACGCCGTGGGGCCCGAGCTGCTGGAGCTGCTGCTGGAGCGCTCTGCCGCCGCCAAAGCCCGGGTGGTGGCCGCCGATGAGCACGAGTCCGGCCTGCGGGCGATCCTCAACTACGGCCACACCCTCGGTCATGTGGTGGAAGCCCTGAGTGGCTATGGCACCTGGCTGCACGGCGAGGCCGTGGCGATCGGCATGGTGGCCGCCGGTGAGCTGAGCCTGGCGATGGGTCTCTGGAGCCAGGCCGACCAGGAACGGCAGAAACGCCTGATCGAGGCGGCAGGCCTACCGCTCCAGCTGCCCGATCTCGTGCCCCAGGATGTGCTGAACTGCTTGCAGGCTGACAAGAAAGTGAAGCAGGGCAAGGTTCGCTTCATTTTGCCTTCGGCGATCGGCGTTGTCGCGATCCACGATGACGTGACGGAGCCGATCATTCGTTCGCTGCTGGCCGCTGGAATCGCTCAGGGAGCGCCGAATCGCTCGTAATGCCTGCCGGCGATGGCTTCAATGCGGGCCTGGGCCTGGATCAGCACATCGAGCGAGACATCTTCGACAGAACTCGGATCACTGAAACCGAAGGGGTTATCGAGATCGGCAATGAGATGCAGCAGGAAGATCAGCAGGAACGAAATCACCATCAGGAAAAACGTGGCCTCGAGGATCCGTTCCTCCTTGGCCAGCACCAGGCCCGTGCAGAGCAGGGTGGTTGAGATATAGGCCAGCCAATAGACCATTTTGACAAAATCCGTTTCCCGGATCACATCGATGCGGTTGATCGCCCGCAGGATGCCGCCCATTTCGATCAGCAGTCGCCCTTTGAGCGAGGAATGGCTGAGCCAGAGACTGGCCCTGGTCACATGATCATGGGCCCGGTCGTAGGAGAGCATCACCTGGCTGGTGGTGAGATCAGACCTGATCCAGGCAAGAATGGCGCGGCCAAGGTCGGTGATGGAAGCCAGATCATTTGCGACAACAGCATCCGAGTTATGCAGCGGCACGGCGCTGACCTCCCGGGTGACGAGCTCCAGGGCAGAGGCAAGTTCCGCCGGTAGACGTTCACTTTCCTTGTAATCTGTCAGGACGCCATTAAGAAGAAAACCGAACAGAAACACACTGGAAGCGACCAGGGCCGAAAACAATGGGTTGACCGAGAGAATCTCCAGTCCCAGGGAGTGGATGATCAGCTTGATGCCAGCGATGGCGCAGACCAGAGCACAGACCTTGCCAATCACGACAATGCGTCGCTCACGGATCAGCCTGAAAAAAGTGTTCATTGGAAATAACAAGCCTCTTGATTCTGGATGATGATTGTGCTCTCTTGCCATGCTCTGCAAGACTTCGATGCCGACCCCAGCATTGGGTCTGTGTGATCGCTGGGTGGTAGTTCTCCCGGCGCTCGTTCTCTGACTCCAGGCCCACGCTCTTGTCGGCTGGGCCACGGCCATAGGGTTCAGGACGTAGGCGGCTCCTGCAGAAATCGGGGCAGGGGCCCATCAGGCTGCCGCCGGCCTTCCCCCCGGGCCAGGGCAATCCAGCGGAAATCCCCCAGCGCCGCCGGATCCACCAGACGCAGCAGCGCCTCCCGCCGCTGCAACAACAACTCCAGCCCCGCCTCGGGCTGCTGCTGCAGACCATGCAGCCGCTCCGCCAGACCGAGGGCCAGCAGCGCCTCTCCCTGGCGGCACTGGCCCAGGGATCGCCAGCCGCAGGCTTCGGCCGCGAACTGCAGACTCTCCAGGCAGAGATGGGCGGTGAGATCCCAGGCGCCCGGCTCCAGCAGCGGATCGTCGCTGGCCCGTTGGGCCCGATAGGCCATCAGGGTGCCCTGGGCCCGCTGGGGCGCGTAGTAACGCCAGGCCTCATGGGCGTAGTCGATCACCAGCAGCTGGCCGCAGCGCAGACCCCGGCCACAATCCTGCAGCCAGGGAGCCAGGCCGGGGTGGAGTTCGCTGCACCAGCCACTCGGTCGTTGGGGGCCGGGCTGCCTGAGTCCCAGGGCTTCGAGTTGGGCGAGCTGATCAGGCTCCAGGAGCTCGCCGGGTTCGAGCCGCAGGTCATCGCCGTGCAGTGCCACCCGCTGGCGGCGCCAGAGCGCCCCGTCTACCACAATCCGCTCCACCGCCAGGGCATCGAGCACCTCATGGGCCAGCACCACCCCCGTGACGGGAGCGGCGGCCAGCTCGGCGAAGCTGGCCCAGCGCCTTGGCAGCGGGCAGGCCTGCAACTGCAGCCGCTGGCGCGCAGCCATGCCGGGGTTGGGTTCCACCAGCACCAGCTCCAGCCGGCGGGCCAGCTCAGGCCGATCGGCGGCGATCAGCCTGGCCAGATCCAGGGCCAGCTGGCCCTCGCCAGGGCCCGTTTCCACCAGGCTGAGATGCCCATCGCCGGCCGGCAGCAGCGCCTCCAGCCAGTCGATCAGCTGCTGGGCCAGCAAGGCGGCGAAGTCGCTGCCGAGGCTGGGGGCGGTGACGAAATCTCCCCCAGGGCCGATGCGCAGCCGGCCGCTGCCATAGGCGCCCTGGGCCGGGTCGTGGAGGACCCACTCCATATAAGTGCGGAAGGGCACGCTGCCGCCGGCGGCATCCAGCCGTTGGCGCAGCCAGGCGGGGAGCTCAGCAGCCACGGAACGATCGCGCCGAAATCTGGTGGCGAGCCTGCCGCTGGCGAAGGCTGCAGACGGGGTGGATCTTCATGCCGGGGGTGTCACAGGCTGAGTCGAACGGCGCAGGCCAGGGCGACACGCTAGGTGGAGCGACTCACGGCTCCTGGCCCATGGGAGGGAGAATGCAGGCCCTATGCACTGCGGCCGCGCCATGCCGAACCCGATGTCCTGTCTGGGAAGCGCCGCGCCGCGCCAACGCAGGATCAGCCGTGCCGTGGCCGGCCTGCGGTGGGGGATGCGGCAGCTCTGCGGCCTGGCCCTGGTGCTGCTGCTGGTGCTGGCCCCCACCGCCGGCCAGCAGGCCTGGGCCTTCGACAATCCCGATCTGCTGCCGGCCCAGGCCACCCCGGTGATCGATCTGGCCAAACTGCTCACGGACAGCCAGCGGACAGCCCTGGAGCTGGAGCTCAATGATTTCGAAGCCAGCAGCGGCTGGAAGCTGCGGGTGTTGACCCAGTACGACCGCACCCCAGGCCTGGCAATCAAGCAGTTCTGGGGGCTCGATGAGCGCAGCCTGCTGCTGGTGGCCGATGAACGGGGCGGCAATCTGCTCAATTTCAATGTCGGCGATGCCCTGTTCGCCCTGATGCCCCGCACCTTCTGGGTGGAGCTGCAGACCCGCTATGGCAACCAGTACTACGTGCGCGACAACGGCCAGGACGCCGCCGTGCTCGATTCACTTCACGCCGTCAAGGGTTGCCTGGCGATCGGCGGCTGCCAGGTGGTGCCGGGCCTGCCCCAGGAACAGTGGCTGCTCACCCTGGCCACCTCGATTCTGGGCGGTCTGATCGTGGGGTTTGCGGCCTTTCCGCGCAAGCCGGGACGGCGCTTCGAATGGGCCTGGGTGCTGCTGCTCTCGCCGCTGTGGCTGATTCTGTTCGGTGTCTTCGGTGTCGCCCCGATCGTGACCCGCACCAACGACCTGCTGCCGCTGCTGCGCAATGCCCTGGGCTTCCTCGGCGGCGCCACCGCCGCCTACCTGATCGCCATGCAGACCCTGGGACGGCATCTCAACAGCAGCGAGGAGAGCTGAACCGGCAGAAGCCAGCAGGTGATCGCCGGGGCACAAAGGCATCTGGCTCGGCCAGAGCCACCCAGCCCGATCCACCCGATTCAGCCAGGCGGACAGCCGACCCTGATCACTTCAGAGAGTTCAGAATGCTGGCAATCGCTGTGGGGCAAGGTCAGCTCAAAGGCCCCTGCGCTTGAACGTAGGGAGATTGGAGCGAACAAGCAGCCAGTTCGATTCGCAACGAATGCGGTGGGTTACAGGGCAGGTGGAGCCACTGGTTTCAAGAATGTGTCTTCAAGAATCTGTGGTCACGAATCTGATTCCACAAACCTGATTCCAAAAACCTGGTTCCAAAAATCTATTTCCACAACTCTGCATCCATAGCCAGCATCCATACCCAGCTCGACAGGATGATCAGAAAGGCACCCGGACGCTCAGATCATTCAGGACGGCCAAACGCATTCAGTAGGACTGAACGTCGCTCGGCAGCCTGGATTGACCGCGGTAGCCGATTGAATCAAGCCGGCAGCTGAGGCTGTTGTCGTTACAGCGAGGCACCTGGCGGATCGCCACGTTTTCCCACTGTTCAACGCCGTTCTGACGCAGCTGGGCGAGGTTGTCTTCATAGAAGCGACGCAGCTCGTCGTAGCGCTTCACCGGCTGGCCGTAGTAACTGTTGCCGGCCAGGGTGGGGAAGGAGGCCCACTCCGGAGCCAGCTTGGCGGCCAGTTCCGGCGAGAGTTCACCTCGATCAGCCAGGGGCAGGCCGCCACGGCGCTGGATCAGGAACAGGGCGCCCTGGTCCTGGGAGGGGGGCTGGAAGTCGCTCAGGCCCAGTTTCTGCACCACCAGGTTCCAGGTGAAGGGCATGAACTGGTAAGCACCGGCAGCGGCGCTGGCATAGCCGGAGGTGTAGTTGACCCGATTGGGGTGGCGATCCAGGGACGGCATGTAGCTACCGCCGAACATGACCCGGTAGCCGACGGGGTGACCTTGCTTCCAGGTGCCTTCGGCGTAGCGGATCGTGTTGAGCAGCGCCTTGCGCTCCGGCGTGATCGCGAAGAACCTGGGAGCCTCCGGCAGGGGCGGCAACACGGCCAGCTGGGGCACGGGCGGCGGCACGGGGACCAGGGACCAGGGATCGGCTTGCTCAGCGGCGCGAACCGGGGCAGCGATGGCCAGGGCAGCTCCGGCGAGGAGGAGAGCCAGTTGGGAGCGCTGAAGGAACGACAAGACGGATCAAGCGAAGGACAGGCCCGGAACAACGGGGTTTAAATCCTGATGAAGTTCAGCCCATAAGCTGAAGACCAAATCAGCAACAACCCAGATGCCGTGGCTGGTCTCGGAGGTTCAGATGCGTTTCATAGCGAGACAGCCGATGAGACTGAAGCTGAAAGGCACGCCGAGATCGAAAGAGGAGAAAAGATGAAGTTCGCGCCACTTTGCCCATCAACCACCTGAGCGGCGATCGTTTTTGTGACGATCAGGCAAGTGTCCACAGGTATCCAAAGGCACCCGATCAGTTCAGATCACTGTGACCAAGAAGGTTGCGAGCAGTCGGATGTACAGAAGATCCAACCTTGCGACGGTCACTGATCGGAACTCCTGATCAGCTGCCCCGCAGGGCCGCCAGCGCCAGCGCCGCCGCCTCGGCTCCGCCAGTGGGCAGCGGTCCCAGTCGGGCGTCCAACAGGGGTTGATCCAACTGCCACTCACCGCAGTCCAACTGGCGGCGGCTCAGGAGCCGATGGCGGCCGTGGTTCTGGAGCGCCTCGGCCAGCACCGGGGCTTCGGCAAAGCCCTGGCGTTCCACCAGATGGATGCCCACCCCCTGACTGAAGGCCTCACAGAAACTGCTGTAGCCGGCCTTGGTGATCAGCCGGCCAGCGTGGGGCATCAGATCCAGCGGCCGTAGTCCCGCCGGCAACAGGCGACCGTTGGCGGCCTCGGCCAGGGCCGGGTCGCTGCCGATGAACACGTGCTCGGGCCAGCGGGCCAGCAGGGCGGGATCGAGACTCAGGCCCAGGCCACCGAAGCTGATCAGCACACAGCG
>CALPMR020000112.1 GCA_943324725.2 Bordetella parapertussis
ATCTCGGCGCTCTGCTCCTTCTGCTGCTGCCAGCGGGCCAGCAGCTCCTCGTGCAGCATTTCGGTGCGCGCCAGCAGTTCCACCGCCGCCTCGGCCGCCTCCTGCTGTTGCTGGCGCTGGCGCTCCAGCCCCTCGATCACCCGGTTGACATCGCCCTCCCCACCGGGCTCCAGCTGGGCCGCCGCCGCCTGCAGCACCGCTGGATCAAGGCCCAGGCGGGAGGCGATCGCCAGGGCATTGCTGCGGCCCGGGATGCCCCATTGCAGCCGATAGGTGGGAGAAAGCGTGGCCTCATCGAAGGCCACCGAGGCATTCTCAAAGCGAGGATCGCCGTACTTGAGCGCCTTGAGCTCGCCGAAGTGGGTGGTGGCGATCGTCAGGCGGGCCCGATCGGCCAGCTGGCGCAGCAAGGCCGCCGCCAGGGCCGCACCTTCGGTGGGATCGGTGCCGGCCCCCACCTCATCGAGCAGCACCAGGCTGGCGCCCCGCTCATGGAGCTCCGGGGACTGGGCGCCGGGCAAGGCCGCCAGGATCCGGGCGATGCGGCGGATGTGGCCGCTGAAGGTGGAGAGGTTCTGCTGCAGCGACTGCTCATCGCCGATGTCCGCCAGCACCTGGCCGCACCAGGGCAGCCGGGGCGTGCCGCTGCAGGGCAGAAACAGGCCCGCCCGGGCCATCAGGGCCGCCAGGCCCACACTCTTGAGCGTCACCGTCTTGCCACCGGTGTTGGGACCGGTGATCGCCACCACCCGCAGCTCCGGGCTGACGCGCACCGTCACCGGCACCACCGGGGCGCCAGCTTCGCGGCGCTGCTGCCAGAGCAGCAGGGGATGACGCAGATCCCGCAACTCGAACGGGGCCTGCGCCGATTCGGCCAGCTGGGGCCGCACCGCCCCCAGCCAGGCGCCGTAGCGGGCCCGGGCCAGGGCCGCATCGAGGCGCACCAGAATCTGCTGCAGTTGCTCCAGGGCCTGGGCCTGCTCCCCCACCAGGCCACTGAGCTCCAGCAGCAGGGCCCGCTCCAGCTCCAGCTCCTGTCCCTGCAGTTCCCGCAGCCGGTTGCCCAGGGCAATCACCGCCTGGGGTTCGATGAACACGGTGCTGCCGGAGGCGGAGCTGTCGTGCACCAGGCCGCGGATCTGGGCCGCTGAACCGGCCTTCACGGCCAGCACGGGCCGGCCGCCGCGTTCAGCCACCACCGTGTCCTGCAGCAGCGGCGCATGGCGGCGCATCAGCTCCTGCAGGCGATCGCGCCGTTCGGATCGCACCGCCAGAGACTGGCGCCGCAGGGCCGCCAGGGGGGCACTGGCGCGATCGGCCAGCCGGCCCCCTTCCTCCAGGCAGAAATGCAGCCGCTGCTCCAGCTCCGGCAGGGTGCGCATCGTGTCCACCAGGGCACTGCAGACGGGCCGCAGCAGCGGATCATCGATCTGACGCCGCAGCCGCCTGGCCGCCGCCAGGGTGCCGGCCAGGGCCAGCAACTCCTCGCCGCCGGCGCAGCCGCCCTTGGCGCAGAGGCTGACGGTGTGGGCGATGTCCGCCGCTCCCTGGAAGCTCAGCCCCCCCTCCACCAGGCCATCGAGGCCCAGCAGCTCGGTGGTTTCGGCCAGCAGCGTTGCACTGCCCTGACGATCGGCCGGCAGCGGCAGGGCGCGGCAATGGCGCTCGCCGGCGCCGGTGCTGGCGAAACTGGCCAGATGAGCCGCCAACCGCGGCCATTCCAGCAAGGCCAGGGTCTCCCGCTCGATCTCGAGCTCATGGCTCAGCTCCGGCCCGGAGCGGGAGGTGGGCCTGGCCGCCGCTTCATCTGGGGAGCGTTGATCGCTCTCGACCACTGAGGCATCAGGCCGCTGACCTGGAAGCTCGCGTCTGGAGTCCATCGCCTGGCACAGCGCCTGATTCACGCGGCCTCAGATGCTGCAGGTGGTTGCAACGGCACCCCGGACGCAGGCGCAACAACCGGCCAATGCAACGGGATCGGCGCAGCGCCCAGATTCGAGGGGATCCCGGCCGCCGGCTCATAGAGCAGCTCCAACCAGTTGCCCTCCGGATCCTTCATATAAAAGGAGGCCGTGCCATCGCGATGGTCATGCACCGGGCCCACCGCGTGGCCTTCAGCCTCCAGCCGGTCGTGCACCGCGTCGACCTCGCTGCGCTCCTGGTAGTGAAAGGCGAAGTGAGGGCCGGCGGCTGTGTAGGCGGGGCTCAGCAGGGCGATGCCCTCACCAGTGGCAGGGGATTGCAGATAGGCCCAGTCGGTCCCATCCCAGGTGAGCCGCAGCCCGAGGGATTGATAGAAGGTCTTGGCGCGGTTCATGTCCTGCACCCGCACCGCCACATGGCCCAGCCGGCTCATGGCCATGTCAGCCGCCTCATCACTGGGGCCATTCAAGCGGCTTCGCCATCGCTTCGGTCCCGCTCGGAAGGCCGATCGCCTTCAGGGGCGACGCAACCAGCTCAACCTCACCGCTGCGGCGGCCAGGGTCAGCGCAGCCAGCCCCTCCCTGGCCAGCGGCTCAGCTGGCCTCCGGATCCGGGACTGGGATCGGGATCACCTGGTTGCGGCCCTGGCATTTGGCCCGATAGAGGGCCTGGTCGGCGCGGTTGATCAGCGTGGCCACGCTCTCACCTCGCTGCGCCAGGGTGACGCCGACACTGATGCTGATCGAGACCGTGCCGGCAGCGATCGGCACCGGTGCGAGCAGGGTGGCCCGCATCTTCTCGGCAATGGCCATGGCCTGGTCGAGGTTGTCGACGCCATCCAGCACCACCAGCAATTCATCGCCGCCGAAGCGGGCGACGAGGTCATCCCGGCGCAGGCAGCGGCTGATCCGCTCCGCCACGGCGCGCAGAACCGTGTCGCCAGCTTCATGACCCTGGCTGTCGTTGATGTCCTTGAAGTGATCGAGATCACAGAACGCCAACGCCACCAGGCGATCGCTGCGCCGCTGGGACTGAAGCAACTGATCCAGGCGCTCGAGCACTTCCTTGCGATTCGCCAGCCCCGTCAACTCATCGGTACGGGCGCGGCGCTCCAGCTCCTGTTCACTGTTCACCTCACGGTCCACTGTGCGGAACGAGGCCACTTCCCCATCCCTGTCGCCGTGGACGTTGATGAAGGCCTTGGCATGCACTTCCACCCAATGATAAGTGAGATCCCGGGCCCGCAATCTGAAGCGCACAACCACTGTCTCAGCACCGCGATCAAGCGAGGTCGTGATGCCATTGAAAATTTCAAGATCATCGGCATGAACCAGCTCCTCAAGCTGGCGGCCCAGCCAGTCGGTTGGAGTCCAGCCGAGCGAGGGTTGAATCGAGGGGGACACCCATAACAAGTGACCCTCACGGCTGTGAATCACCACATCGGAAGAATTTTCAGCCAGCAGCCGATACTTTTCCTCCGAAGCTGCCAAGCGCTGCGATGTGAGATGACGCTCAGTCACGTCACGCCAGGTGTAGACAATAGAATCACCAATCGCAACGCTGCGAATGTCATGACGGCGACTCTCGCCTCTGATCTGCTGGGGATAAACGAAGTCATTGAGCACCAAAGGCTGCTTCGTTTGCACGGTCTGGCAATACATCGCAAACAGCCCCCTGCCGAGTTGAGCAGGCATCACATCAAGCAGGTGCTTGCCGATCAACTGATGGCGATCACACTTGATTTCGCTGCAGGCACTTTCGTTGGCATCGGTATAGATGAAATCAACAATCTCGCCCTTGCTGTCACGCACGGCTTCGAGCACCACATGGGGATCGAGCAGTGAATCCATGGTGGCGGCCAGGCGGGTCCGCTCCCTCTCCAGAACGTGTCGTTGCTGCACCAGAGCGTCCACATCCTGAAAGCTGCTGATCCAGCCCCCCGGGCCTTCGGGTGGTGCTGGCAGGGGCCAGGAGAGTCCCTGCATCCAGTGAAAGCTTCCCTCCCGGGACCGCAGTCTGAGCAGCTGCGGTGATCGAGCGGATTCGGCCTTGAGCGTGAACGGATCGTCTGGATGCACCAGGTCGGAGATGGCAGCATTGATCAGGTCGTTCACCTGCCAACCCAGCACCGTGACGATCGAGGAGGTCACCCAGGTGACCCGTTGCTCGTCGTTGATTTCGATCACCACGGCGGAGGCATTTTCAGCCAGCAAGCGATAGCGGCGTTCACTGTTGACGAGAGCTTGCTCCGCCTGCCGAATGCGGCTGAGATCGGCGGCGATCAGGCAATGAATCCTCACACCATCGATCTCCAGGCCACTCATGGCCGCCAGCACCGGCAGGGGAGATCCGTCAGGTAGCAGCAGGGAGAGGGGGGCGTGGTCGGTGCCTCCTGGCGCCACCTGCAGCAGAGCCTCAAGGGCTGGCAGATCGGCAGCCACCACCAGTCGCTCAGCGGCAGACCCAGCATCGACAGGCGCTCCCGGCCCGTCAGGTCCGCCAGGCGCTGATTGGCATAGAGCACCAGGCCAGCGCCAGAAATGGTGGCTGCGCCCTCGCCCATCTGCTCCACAATCACCCGGTAGGGGCGATCTGCGGTGGTGCGGGTGTAAACCCTGGCCGTTTCGCCTGGATTCGTTTCGCTGGATTCCAGCAACAAGGCATCCACCTCGCCACTGGTGATCGCCTCCAGAGCAGCCTGGAGATCTTCCACCTGATGCTGCAGGTCTTCAACCTGGTTGGCGACTGGTTGCTGCGACGGGGTGATCATGGGAGCTGGCTGTTAATACTTTCGCCAGAGCCGATCTCAAGGGCTGCCCGCACCCGCTCTTCGTTGCCCAGGTCGCCGACGAGAAAGCGCCTGGGCGCCGGCAGATGCTTGACCAAGGTGGGGATGGCAAGAATGTTGTCGCGGATTGCCATCTCTGGGTCTGTCCGGATGTCCACCACCTTGAGATCGGAGCGGCCTGCCAGTTCATGATCACAGATTTTGCGAATGTTGGCCAAGGCTGCCGTCGAGCGGGGAGAGGCGCCATTGATATAGAGCGTCAGCACCCAGTGAAGGTCCTCCTGGATGACATTCACATTGATGCCTCTCGAATCCGTTCAGCTTCAAACTGGTCGGCCGCGACGGCCTCCTGCTTTCGCCATTGCTCCTCGTTCGCTTTCTCCAGATCGCTGGACGTCGCTTCCAGCTCATTTTCCAGAACGGCAATCTGGGCCCTCAGCACGGCGGTGCGTCGTTGCAGGGAACGTTGATTGCGTTTGATGTTGGCGAGCCGGTTGTCAGCGATTCTGGCAAAACGAGCCAATTGTTGTTGACGGGCCGAACCGGTGAGAATGCCCCCCCGCGGATCAACCATCACCTCGACGAGTTGAGCGCCTTGGGGCGTGAAGATGAACTCCCGCACCTGATTGGAGTGAGCCATTCCCCGGCTTTTGATCACGAACAGCAAGCGGCTGCGTTCACCATTGTGTTCGATGTTGCGTAGCAGCAGCCAACTATCGGTGAGGGAAGACACTCCCACGGCACTCGATTCCTCTTCGTTGCCATGGGTCAAGGATGTGATCACGCAGGTGATTTCCCTCGCCTTGAGCACATCGATCTCCATGGCGAGGGTGGCTCGGATGTTTCTTTCCGGTCCCAGTTCGACCAGGCTGCGCATGGCATCGAGCACCACCACGCGGGGGCAGAACTCCTCCAGCATGCGATCGAGGCGACCGAGGTGCTCCTCCAGTCCGTAGGCGGTGGAACGCTCGGCCCAGATGTTCAGCAGGCCGGCATCCACCCACTGCTGCAGCTCGATCCCCACCGAGCGCATGTTGCGGATCAGCCGGGCCTGTGATTCCTCAAAGGAGATGAACAGAGCCCGTTCACCCCTGCGGCAGGCCGCGTCCACCAGCTGGGCGGCGATGGTGGTTTTACCCGTGCCAGCTCTGCCGCTGATCAACAGGCTGGCACCGCGGAAGATGCCACCACTGAGCATTTGATCGAGCTGCTCCATGCCTGTGGAGACCCGTTCATCCGGGGCACTCAAGATCGATTCCGACCCGATCGAGGGCAACACCACAAAGCCCCGATCCGTGATCAGGAAGGGATACTCATTGGTGCCGTGCTCTGATCCCCTGTACTTGAGAATCCGCAGGCGGCGGGTGGAAATTTCTTCGTGCACGCGATGGTCGAGCAGGATGGCGCAATCGGAAATCACCTCCTCGAATCCGTAGCGGGTGAGATTGCCTTCCCGGCCTCGCTCTTCAGTCACCACCGCGGTGAGCTTCCGTTCTTTGAACCAGCGAAACAGGCGGCTGAGTTCACCGCGCACCAGAACGTCATTGCCAAAACTGGCCAAGAGAACTTCGATCGTGTCCAGCACGATCCGCTTCGCCCCGACGGTTTCAATCGCTTTCTCCAGGCGCAGAAACAGACCCTCCAGGTCAAAACCACCCGTGGTCACAATCTCGGAGGGCTCGATGTGGAAGGCATCAATGATCAACATCCCATCGGCAATCAAGGTTTCGAGATCAAAACCAAAAGTGGCCATGTTTTCGATCAGGTCGCTTCGAGATTCCTCGAAGCTGAACATCACGCCCGGCTCGCCGAAATCCCTGATGCCCCGCAACAGGAATTCCAGGGCAAACATGGTCTTGCCCGTGCCGGAGGCCCCGGCCACCAAGGTGGGACGCCCCCTGGGCAGGCCCCCGGCGCTGATGCCATCAAAGCCACGAATACCAGTGGGTGCCTTGGCCAGAGACCGAGCACCAGGAGCTTGAGCGCCATCTCCAGCCTCGACCTGAGCATCACTGGGTATGGGCACGGTTCAATTCAGCTGCACAGCCTCAACGTAGCCAGGGCCGAGCTATAATGCCTCGCCAGATGGAGGAAAGTTAGCAAAGATCCGAAGCATCTTGGCAGCTCCAGAGAGCGATCCACTGCTTTTGGATCAGCATGGATTTGCGCCTTGGCCAGCGAGCCCATCAGCACACCAATCAGCCCCGCTCAATACGCGAAAAAGTTACAAGACTGCTCACTGGTTTTAGTGCCTGAGGAAGGCATCGAAATCCAGTCAATTGATCCAGTCAATTGATCCACTCTCTGATGCATTTCTCTGATCCATTTTAGCCAGAACTGGTGTGGTCAACTCTGTCCCTTGTCTGCAGATTTTTTGCAGGGCCACTGCAGTTCATTGAGCCGAGTCAGCGCTCACCGTGGTGATCCGCCCAGCCTGATCGCGGTGCAGGACTTCTTTGGACTTGCCAGGGGTCGGGATCCTGGAGGCCGTCAGCGGCTGGATCCCCTCACTGGCAGGGCCACACCGGCGGCTGGAGCTGCCGGAGAGCTCCCCCCGTCGTCGCCCTTCGCCGGAGCCATCAAGGCAGCGACGCCTGGCCAGGTTGCCGCCTGAGCCAGGCCTCCTGCATCGCCACCACCAGCAGCACCCAGAGACTGCCGGCCAGGGTGAACAGCGGATAGCTGAGCGGTGGCTGGGGAATCACGAAGGGCAACAGAGCCAGGCCGAGGGCCGGAGGGAAGGGCAATCGCGCCAGCTTCAGCAGCGCCAGGGTGGCCAGCGCCGCCAGGCAGGTGGCGGCCGGCACCAACCCCAGGGTCTTCACCAGGGTCAGCCCCACCAGGGCAGCAGCGTTGGTCACCACCAGCACGGCGCCATAGCGGCCGCGCCAGGGACAGTGCTGCCGGTGAGCGATCATCTCGAAAGCGATCACCAGCAGCGGCGGGAACAGCACCAGCGGTGAGCCGATCAGGCGCACCAGCAGCAGGCCTCCCAGCAAGAACACCCCAAACGGCAGTGCCCACTCCCGCAGCGGCGGCAGGGGCTGGGCGCCGCCCCTGAGCAGCCACAGGGCTGGGCGGGGTGGCGAGGCGAGTGGAGAGGAGGAGGCCGCTGCCTCGACGGGTTGCCGAGCCCCGCCCCAGCGCCTGCGCAGAGCGATCAGCAGCGCCAGGCCACCGGTGCCGATCAGGATCGAAAACGGATAGGTCCAGGTGTGGATGCCAAGCGCCAACGGCAGCAACCCGGCCGAGAGGGCCGGCACGATCGGCGAACGCAGGGCAGCGATCACCAGCAGGGTGAGCCCCACATTGAGCAGCACCGCCGTGGGCCCGTAGGCCAGGTGGCGCGTGATCCACAGCCCCTGAACCGCCGCCAGGAAGGGCGTCAGCATCAGCAGGGCCGGCGAGCGGGCCCAGGGATGGCGCGCATCGCCGAAAATCACCCAGCCCAGAGCTCCGAGCTCCGGGAAGAGCACGTAGGGCATGCCGGTGGCGTTGGCGATCGCCGTGATCAGCGCCAGGAAGGCGGCAATCGCCAGATCGGCGCGGCCGAATTTCAGCCGGCCTTCAACCACTGGGCCGCATCACAGGCGTGATAGGTGAGGATCAGATCGGCGCCGGCCCGGCGGAAACAGAGCAGGGTTTCCAGCACGATCGCCCGCTCATCGATCCAGCCCCGCTCGGCGGCGGCCTTGACCATGGAGTATTCACCGCTGACGTTGTAGGCGGCGATCGGCAGCTCCGATTCACCCCGCAGACGGTGGATGATGTCGAGATAGGCCAGGCCGGGCTTGACCATCAGGATGTCGGCCCCTTCCTGTTCATCGAGCAGGGCCTCGGTGAGGGCTTCGCGGCCATTGCCCGCATCCATCTGATAGGTGCTTTTGTCCTTCGGAATCGGTTTGCCGGAGGTGGTGCGGGGGGCCGAATCGAGGGCCTCGCGGAAGGGCCCGTAGTAGGCGGAGGCGTATTTGGCCGTGTAGCTGATGATGCCCACCTGCTCGAAGCCCTCCTCATCGAGAGCCTCGCGGATCGCCCCAACGCGGCCATCCATCATGTCGCTGGGGCCGATCAGATCGGCACCGGCCCGGGCCTGGGCCACGGCCTGGCGGCAGAGAATCTCCACTGTTTCGTCGTTGAGCACCTCGCCCTGGTCCGAGACGATGCCGTCGTGACCGTCGCAGGAGTAGGGATCCAGCGCCACGTCGGTCATGATCGCCATGCCGGGATGGACCTCCTTGAGGAGACGGATCGCCCGGGGGATCAGGCCGTGC
>CALPMR020000113.1 GCA_943324725.2 Bordetella parapertussis
CAGGGTCATCAGGGCCTGACGGCTGACGCCGTTCTGCAGAAAGTTGCGCAGCAGCGGGCTGCAGACAACCAACAGGCTCCACCAGCCGCCCCAGGCCCAGGCGCGCCACTGGCGGGCCAACAGCAGGGGAGCGGCGGCATAGCCGGCCACCACCAGGCCATGCACCAGCGCCATCCGATACGGCAGACGCACCACCAGCGGCGCCAGCAGGGCCCAGAAGGGCTCGCCCCGCACCCGAGAAAGATCAAACGCCAGGTAATGACTGAGCTTGGTGGTGTCGCTGGTGCCCCAGCTGGCCAGGGTGAAGAACGCAGCCACCAGGGCCACCAACAGCAGGGCCAGACCAGCCCAGAGCCGGAAGCGCTCCCGGCGGGCGACCCAGCTCATCAGGGCCGCGACCAGCACCTGGGCGCCGAAGAGCGCCGCCATCGCCAGGGGGGCTGCCGTGACCTGATCGATCCGGAACGGGGCAACGGTAGGGAAAGGCGGGATCGGAGCAATCACAGTGACGGCATTTCAGCGACTGGGTCTCGGCGACGGCCTCAACCGCACCGGGACGCCCGGGGGGGCGTCGCCGGGCCGACCAGCAGAGCTTTGAGCTCAGCCGCAGGGCGCAGGCAGTCGAAGCCCCAGTAGGGATCGAGCAGCTCGCGCACAGCGTCTTTCGCCGCGGCGGCATCGGACAGGGCCAGGCGGGCCGAGAGTTCGGCGCTCAGCCGCTGGCGCTCGCTCCACTCGGCGGCCTCCTCCTCGGCCTTGGCGCCACTGAGGCCGGAGAGATCCTGCTCGGCCGCCACCGGCAGCCAGTGCAGGCGCTTGCCCAGGGCGACGCCGTAGCCCAGATGGGTGCCGAAGGCATTGCTGACCAGCCCGTCACTGAGCTCCAGCAAGGTGCGCATGGCATCGAGAAACCAGGGATTGGAGCGATGGCCATTGCAGGCGACGATCCACTGCGGCGGCAGATGCTGCAGTTCAGGATCCTTCCAGTGCCGCAGCCAGATCACCGAGCGATAGCCGCCGCTGGCGGCCTGCCGGGCCACGGCCTCCATGCAGGCCCGCTGATCCATGCGGCGCTCCACCTGGTCCCAGCTGTGGGCCAGCACCACCAGCAGGGTGGAGCCGAGCTGCTGGCGCAGGCTGGCGATCTCCGTCGCCGCCAGCAGCGGCTGGGCGTAGCTGATCCAGGGGCCGATCGGCACCGCGGACTGACCGAAGCGCTCCTGCAACCAGCCGGCCCGGCGGGGGCCCATGCAGAGATAGCCGCGGCTCCAGTCGCGCGGCGATTCGAACGTGGCGCCGGAGCTCACCTTCAGCCCATGCTCCAGCAACCAGGGCAGGGGGGAGCCGATCAGCGGCAGCCCCGCATGGCGCTTGATCTGGATGTCGTGGCCATAGTGATGGGAGGAGTTCTCCAACTCGCGCCGGGCTGGACTGAAGAACGCCTTGCGAGCGCCGGCGGGATGAAAGGCGCCGTTGTCCCAGAGCAAGGCGCTCACCTGAGGAGCGAGGGGGCGGCCCTCAAAGGCCTGCTGCACCAGACCGCGATAGGCGGCCAGGGCCATCCACTGATCGCGATCGAAGCCGGCCAGGCGGGAGAGCCCCGGCAGGCGGCCGGAGCGAATCGCCCGATGGAATCGCTGGCGCAGGCGGCCCTTCAACCCGAGTCTGCGATCAGCCACAGGAGCACCTCCCGGCAGGGAATCGGGCCATGGGCGGGCACTCAATCATTGCGATCCCGCCAGCCCTGGTCCGCCAGTCGCTGCCATTGGCCCCGCGCCCGCAGGATCTCCTCGGCCAGACGCCGCACCGCCCCGTCACCGCCGTTGCGATCGAGCACCCAGTCGGCGCGCCGCCGCAAGGGCTGCACCGCATCGGCCGTGGCAATCAACAGACCGACAACGGGGCGCACCGCCAGATCGTTGAGATCGTCGCCGACGAAAGCACTGCAAGCCGAGGCAACTCCGAGGTTGGCCTGCAGCTCCGCCAGCGCCGCCGGCTTGTCCCTGACACCCGTGAGCACATGGCCAATGCCCAGATAGCGGGCCCGCTGCTCCGTGGCGCCACTCTTGCCGCCACTGAGCCAGGCCACCTCCACACCGGCCTGCTGCAGCAGCCGGATGCCGAGGCCATCACGGACATCGAAGCGTTTGATCACCTCGCCGGTCTCGGTGGTCCAGAGCCCACCATCGGTGAGCACGCCATCGACATCGAGCACCAGCAGCTGCAGCCTGCCCAGCTGGGAGCGACAGCGGCGATAACCCCGGCCATGGCGCCAGGAGCGGAGGAGTTGCTGGATCACGGTGGATCGCGCCGGGGGCCGGGTTCAGAGGGTGCTCACGGCCACACCCTGCTCGAGGGGGGCCCGGATCGCCAGCAGCTGCTCGAGCAGGGCCTCGAGGCGGTGCAACGGCACCATGTTCGGTCCATCACTGAGGGCGTGATCCGGATCGGGATGCACCTCCAGGAACAGGCCGTCCACGCCCACCGCCACGGCGGCCCGGGCCAGGGGGGCCACGAACTCGCGCTGGCCGCCGCTGGAACTGCCAAGGCCGCCGGGCTGCTGCACCGAATGGGTGGCGTCGAAGATCACCGGGCAGCCCAGATCACGGAGCTGGGGGAGGCTGCGGTAATCCACGACAAGGGTGTTGTAGCCGAAGCAGCTGCCCCGCTCGGTCAGCCAGAGGTTCTGAGCGCCGGCATCGCGCAGCTTGTTCACCACCTGGGCCATGTCCCAGGGAGCCAGAAACTGACCCTTCTTGACGTTGATCACCTTGTCGGTGCCGGCGGTGGCTGCAGCGGCGGCCAGCAACAGGTCACTCTGGCGGCAGAGAAAAGCCGGAATCTGCAAGACATCGACCACCTCGGCCACGGGTGCGGCCTGATGGCTCTCATGAATGTCGGTCAACAGCCGCAGGCCATAGCGCTGCTTCACTTCCGCCAGCAAGGCCAGGCCGTCCTGCACACCAGGCCCGCGAAACGTACTACCGGAACTGCGATTAGCCTTGTCGAAGCTGGCCTTGAAGATGTAGTCAATCCCGAGACGATCGGTGATCTGCTTGACCCTTTCGGCAACCTCAAAGATCAGGTCTCTGCTCTCGATGACGCAGGGACCTGCCACCAGAATCAGAGACATGGTGATCAGCAGTAAGCTTCAGACTATCAGAAGTATAGGCGAAGCCGATCCATTGTCCATCACTTCACCAGTCGCCGTTCCAGTGAAGCCAGATCGTGGAACGTGTCTGAGCGCTGTTGCAACTCTTCGAAAGTGCCGAAAGCCTTGATCCGGCCGCGCTCAAATTCATAAATGCGATCACAGCGCATCACCGTGGAGAGGCGATGGGCAATCACCACAGTGGTGCAACGTCGACCAATCACTTCAAGGGCCTGGATGATCTCACTTTCGGTGCGATTGTCCAAGGCGCTGGTGGCCTCATCCAGCAACAGGAATTGGGAGCGGCGATAAAAAGAACGGGCCAGGGCCAGGCGCTGCCTCTGGCCACCGGAGAGTTGCAGACCGTTCTCGCCGATCGGAGTATGCAGGCCATAGGGAAGCTCACTGACGAACTCATCGAGCTGGGCCGCTTCCAGGGCCAGCCAGACTTCGTCCTGCACCACCTCCTCTTCGTTCTTACCGAAAGCCACGTTCTCAAGCACGCTCGAATCGAGCAGATTGATGAACTGGGGAACCTGGGAGCAGCAGGCCTGCCAGGCGGGTACATCCTGCTCAGAGACGGGAATACCATCGAGAGTCAGAGCGCCGCGGCTGGGATCCAGCAAGGCCAGCAGAATCTGAGCCGTGGTGGTCTTGCCGCTGCCGGTGGAGCCGACAAATGCCACCCTGGATCCCACCGGAATCGAGAGATCAATGCCGCGAAGCACCGGCTCTTCGGAGCCGGGATAGGAATACCAGACATCGCGCAGACCGATCGAGCGGCTGGGGAACACCCCGAGGGGACTGGGTACACCCGGATCGCCCAAGGCTGGCCGGCGGGCGGGAAGCCGCAAGTATTCGAGGGTGGTATCGATCACCGGTAGGCCACCTCGCAACTGATTCATCGAGGAGAAGAAATCCTGCAGCGGAGGTGTCAGCCGCAGCGCCGCCACGGCCAGGGAAGCGAGGAAAGGAAGAATGGCGCGGATATCGGAGCGATCGCCGCTGAGCAGAGCCGGAACAGCGCCGAAGGCGAAGATCAGGGTGATACCCAGGGGTTCGATCAGGGCCCGGGGAATGGTGGGCAGCAACTCGGTGTTCCAGGAGTAACTCTTGGCTTTTTCGCCGGTGCGGACAAAGGCATTGCGAAAATGATCTTCTGAACCAGTGAGCTTGATATCCCGTATCGAGCTCAACGACTCCAACAGGATATGGGTTGCCCTGGACTCAAGTCGCAACTTCTGCCTGGATGCATGACGCAAATAGGGGGTGATCAACTGAGATATGACCAGATAAGCAAACACAAGGCTGCTGATCAGCACCACGGCCGACCAGCGACCGATCACGAGGATCCCCAGCGAAAGCAGAACAATCGAGAAAACACTGCCCACCATCTTCAGCAGTGGATTCACAATCGAATTGGAAGTCTTCTTGATATGACTCAACATCATTGTCGATAGCTTTGCCGTGCTCTTTGTCAGGTGATATTCATATCCCTGAGCCAACACATTGGCATGGATCTGACTGGAGAGATCAATCCAGACTCTTGCCGTCAGACGCTGCTGCAGAAACTGCAGCCCAAACTTGCCGAACGAAGCGATCCAGGACAGCAGGGCGAAGATGGCGATCAGCCAGAGGCTCTGATCCACCGAGTTGCCACCGAACACCTTCACCCCTGGCAGCCGGTCCTCCATGTGCCCCCCGACCAGGGCCCCCATCAACCGGGCAATCACCGCCACGGAGGCCAGATCGACAAAACCGGGGATGATGGAGGCTGCGACAACCCACTTGAGCTGGCTCAGGCGCTCCGATGGCAGATAGGCCAACAGAGCAGTCAGCTGTCGATAGGTTCGGCTCCTGGAAAGCAGGTTCAAGCGCCCGGCTGGCCCATCAGTCCAAAGCGAGGCTATGGCGGCCGGTCCCCGAAATCAGCCCCCAGCCGGCCAGCGCGGCAGCCGCCCTCCCAGCCGATGGCGAAGCCTCCCCAGCACCTGATCCAGCCGGATCCGCCAGGTGGGTCGCCGCTGCAACGGCACCACGCCAAGGCCGAACCAACGATCCCAGTGGCCGTCCATCGCCTCCAGGGCAGCGCGCCAGCGCTCCAGCAGCACCGGCTCCGAGCAGCCTTCCAACAACGGCGTCAACCGGCTGGCGGGCGGCTGCCAGGCCCGGGGCTGGGCCACAGCGGCGGCAATGCGATCAAGATCGCCCTCCAGGCTGCCGCAGCCGATCTGATGGCCCACCAGGCCTGGATCGAGGCTGTCGGCAAGGGCGTGGTTGAGGCTGCTGAACACCACACAGCCGCAGGCCAGGGCCTCGATCGGCGGCAGACCGAAACCCTCACTGACGCCACAGCCCCGCCAGTAATCCGCCGAGTCGTAGAGCACCACGGTGGCACTGTTGAACAGGCCGACCAGGTCCTCCACCCAGCCCTTCTGCACCTCCACCGCCAGCCCCCGCCGCCGCAGGGCCGGCACCAATTGCTCCAGCACATAGCGGCTGCTCTTGCGCTGCTGCACCAGCACATCGATCGGGCGGCGCAGCCGCTCCCCCTCCTCCCCCCGGCTGCCCCGGTTGAACCACATCGCCTCGAGGGCATTGGGCACGAGGAAGAGCGGATTGCGCGGGGCCCGATCGCCCCAGTAGCCGAGCGTGTTGCGGCTCACCGCCAGCACCGGCACCCCGGCGGGCAGGTCGAAGCCGTAGCCGCTGCTGTGGGCGTGATACGCCGCCGGCCGCCCGCGCAGGCGCCGCAGCAGCCAGGGCACATCAAACCCCCAGCTGACGATCCACAGGGCCGGACCCGGCGTCGGCTCGGCCTTGAGCAGATCGTCGAGGAAGGGATGGCCCGGCTGCCGCTGGCGGTAGGTGACCACCTCGGCCTGGCGCAGAGATCCCACCAGCCGGGCACTCTGCAATTCCACCAGCAAGCCACCGCAGCGGAAGCGACCGCTGGTGCCGGGAACGAGGAAACGGACAGGGCGGAACAAACTCAGGCGGCGACGGCCTCGGTGCTGCCAGAGCGCTGGCGGCGGGTGAGGAAACCGAAGAGCACCTTGCCGATCGCGGCGATCAGATTGCCCTCCAGCTCCTGGAACATCACCATGTTGCAGTGGAAAGCCTGGTTGGCCTCCTCGACAAGGCGATCGGCCATCGGCTGATCAATCGGCAGGGAATCGAGGGTGAGGCGATAGTTGGCCTTGAAGGCCTTCTCATCGGCGATGCCGTCGAACTCGTAGAAACGCAGGCCATCGTGCTCGCCCAGATTCATCGCCTTCTGGGCGATGTTCTTGAGGATCTGGCCACCGGAGAGATCGCCGATGTAGCGGGTGTAGTGATGGCCCACCAGCAGCTCCGGTGACTCCTTGGCCAGCCGATGGATCCGGGCCACATACGCCTGGGCGCCTGGGGTGGCCCGGATCAGGTTGCGCCAGTCACCACCGAAATAGAAGGCCAGATCCTGTTCCAGCGCTTCGCGCCGGTTGAGGGCAGGCGAATGGATCGGCCCCACCACGGGGTGGTCGGCGAGCCGGCCGATCTCGTCCTCCATGGCGCTGTAAACGAACCAGAGATCGGCCACCAGGGTGCGATAGCTGACCTTGTCAACCACCCCCTTGAGAAAGCAGCTCACAAAGCCGGTGTTCTCGGCCATGGTGTGGGCTTTCTTCGTTCCCTCACGCAGTTGGGAAGCCAGGGCGACAGGCATCGTTCCTCGAAATGGCACGGGCAGACGATCCACCGTAGAGGCGAGATTCGCAGCAATGACGACAAGATTGCGAAGGGTTACGTGCTCCTCGGGCTCCTCGGCTGCAGCGGCGGCCAAAGGATCAGGAGCGGCTGCCGGCAACCTCCACGCTGCAGGCCGGCTCGGGCCCGCCGCCTGGGGCAGGCGCACAGAGGCGCAGGGGACCCAGCCCCTGCAGGCGCGCCTTCCAGCGGGCACTGTCGATGCGGGGCGCCCCCTGGCGGGCCGGACTCCGCTCCAGCCAGGTCAACTGGAACAGATCGCTGCGGCCATGCACCGCCACCATCAAGGTGGTTTCCGCTCCTCCCCGGGGGGTCTGGCCACAGGCCACGACCGCCGCGAAACTCGGCTGAACCACCCCGGCCAACGAGCCGATCGGACTGGCCGTGAAGCTGCTGGGACAGACCCGCTGCCGCAGGCTCATCGCCATCGCCAGCACCAGCTGATCCGGCGGCAACTTGGCGACCTGGGCGGGCATCGCCGCCAGGGGCCTGACGATGGCAGCGAGAGCCTGCCGCGGATGGTCGCCGCTGTCTGCCGCTGGTCGGTAGCTCTTGACGAAGGCCCCCTGGAGCCGCTGCTCACCGGGCTGGATCTGGAACCCCCTGGGCAGGCTGAACAACAGGCCCTCCGGTTGGCCAGCGACCGCCACGAACTCCAGCTGCTGACGAGAGCCACCGGCCCTGGATCCGGGAGTCCCTTGCGATTGGCATCCGGCCGCAGTGAGCAGCAGGGCGGCCGCCAGGAGGCCCCGGCCAAGGTGGTGACGGGCGATGGTCATCGGCTGATCGGCTGAAAAAGGAGACGTCAGGCGGCCTGGGCGGACGGTCCGGGGGGCATGCCGCCATCCCGATCCTCGGCCGAGGCCTCAAACAGTTCGAACAGCTGGCGGCAGAACTGGCGCATCAGCTGCTCCACCGCCGGCGTGGGCAGGTGGGAGCCAGTGGCGCTCCAATCCCCCACCGTCGCCAACGACCAGCGCTGCCGCTCATAGGTGAGTCCCCTCAAGGTCACCCCCAGCAGCGGTGGTCGGCGGGGCAAGGCGAATGCACCGCGGCCGGGAGGCACCGCCAGGCGCAACTGAACCAGCACGGAGCGGCACTGGGTACGGGGGCTCCAACCCGGAAAATGGAACGAGAGATCGAGGGTCTCCTGCTCACCGAAAGCCCGGGTCAGGGGGTCGTCGCGCCAGGGATTGAGGTTGGCCCGGGCATCGGGGAAATGCTCGCGAAACAGACTGGCCGCCGAGGCGATGGCCTGGGCCAATTCCAGGGATCGGACCTGCTCGGCGGCGTTCATGCGCCCCATCCTGGGGGCAGTCGGACGGGTTGGCAGCGCTGATCGGCAGTTGCGAACAAGGGGGTGCTCGCCAGCGCCCGATCTGAGCGGAACGCGTCAGCGACCGAAGGGTCAGCCCCCAGCACAACGACCCGCCGCGGCGCCGATCACCACAAACCTTCCGCCGCCGCCTCCAGGCATAGGCTCGCCCACCAGCGTTCCTTGCCCCGCATGGCCACCTACGAGAAGCTCACCGCTCCGAGCAGCGGCAGCGCCATCCGCTTCGAGAACGGCCGGCCGGTGGTGCCGAGCGACCCGATCATCCCCTTCATCCGCGGCGATGGCACCGGGGTGGACATCTGGCCCGCCACCCAGCGGGTGCTGGATGCGGCCGTGGCCAAGGCCTATGGCGGCGAGCGCCGCATCGAGTGGTTCAAGGTGTACGCCGGCGATGAAGCCTGCGAGCTGTACGGCACCTACCAGTACCTGCCCCAGGACACCCTCACCGCGATCGAGACCTACGGCGTGGCGATCAAGGGGCCCCTCACCACACCGATCGGCGGTGGCATCCGCTCGCTGAATGTGGCCCTGCGCCAGATCTTCGATCTCTA
>CALPMR020000114.1 GCA_943324725.2 Bordetella parapertussis
CCACCGGGGGGAATCACCGTGTTGGCCTGCACCTGGTGGTCGTACTGGCGATACACCCAGCGCTTGCTGGCGATCGTCGGGTCATCGAGCAGGCGCAGCAGCACATCCCCCCAGGGCAGGCGACCATCGCCGAGGGCAATTCCGTCGCCCGTGGCCGCCGGCAGGGAACTTTCGCGCCACAGCCAGTGGCGCTGGATCGCCTCAGGAGGCTCGGCCATCAGCTCGTGCCGGTTGATCGGCGTGTCATCCGCCAGGGCATTGGCGGGCACCTCGGCCACCACCTCGCCGTGCTGCAGCACCCGCACCACGTTCTCGGCCAGCACCCGACCGACCACGGCCGCCTGCAGGCCCCAGCGGCGGAAGCGGGCCATCAGCACCTCTTCGCGGCCGGTCTGCACCACGAACAGCATCCGCTCCTGGGATTCGCTCAACAGGAACTCGTAGGGCGTCATGCCGCTCTCCCGGGCCGGCACCCGATCGAGATCGAGCTCGATGCCCAGACCACCCTTGGCGGCCATCTCGGCACAGCTGCAGGTGAGGCCGGCGGCCCCCATGTCCTGGGCGGCCAGCACATCACCGCTCTGGAAGGCCTCCAGACAGGCCTCGATCAGCCCCTTCTCCAGAAACGGATCCCCCACCTGCACGGCGGGCCGATCATCGAGGGAGGCCTCGGTGAGCTCGGCTGAGGCAAAACTGGCGCCGCCCATGCCATCGCGGCCGGTGGTGCTGCCCACGTACACCACCGGATTGCCGACGCCCCGGGCGCCGGAGCAGACGATGTCGTCGGTTTCCATCAACCCCAGGGCCATGGCATTGACGAGGGGATTGCCGCCGTAACTGGGATCAAAGGCCACCTCACCGCCGACGGTGGGCACGCCGACGCAGTTGCCGTAGTGGGCGATGCCGGCCACCACCCCCTCCATCAGGCCGACATTGCGCTCGTCCTCGAGCGGCCCGAAGCGCAGGGCATTGAGCAGGGCGATCGGCCGGGCCCCCATCGTGAAGATGTCGCGCAGGATGCCGCCCACCCCGGTGGCGGCTCCCTGGAAGGGCTCGACGGCGGAGGGATGGTTGTGGCTCTCGATCTTGAAGGCCAGCCGCTGTCCCTCACCCAGATCGACCACGCCGGCGTTCTCGCCCGGCCCCACCAGGATGCGGGGGCCCGTGGTCGGGAATTGGCTGAGCAGGGGCCTGGAGTTGCGGTAGCAACAGTGCTCCGACCACATCACGCCGAACATGCCCAGCTCGGCCCGGTTGGGAGCCCGGCCCAGCCGCCGCACGATCTCCTCGTAGTCGCTCAGGCTGAGGCCTTCCTTGCGCAGAGCCTCGGGCACCGAGAAGGGGGAAGGGAGGGAAGAGACCAACGCAGGCCGCAGCAGCAGTCCCCCAGTATCAGATCCAGGGATCGTCGTCGGAATCACGGCCGCGGAAGCGATCCTGGCGGGGATCGGAGCGCCTGGGCCGCTGCCGTTCCGGCGCGGGTCGCTCTGCTCGACCCCAGCCCGGCCCATCCTGCTCCGGCAGATCCCCGCTGAAAGGCTCATCCGGCCAGGGTTGCTCCGTCGCCTGGCGCTCCTGCCAGGCCTGCTGCTCGCCGTCGTCCGGCTGGCGACGATCCTCCGGGGGCCAGTCCTCAGGGGACCAATCCTCGAGGGGATCGGATTGCAGCGCCTCGGACTGCGGCCGCCGCCGCGAAGGCTCCCTGACGTCATCGCCGTCCTCCTCCTGCCATGACCCCTGCTCGCGCCCTTGCGGGCGCTCCAGGCCATCCCAGGGGGGCTCCTCCAACCAGCCCTCCAGGCGCTCCTCAAAGCGGCCGCTCGCCTGCTGAACGCGGTCCCGCAGGCGGCTGCTCTCCTCACCCATCTGCTCCCGCCAGCGCCGTGAACGCCGCAGGAACTCCTGGCGCACGCTGGCCCGGGCCAGAGGCAGATCATCGAGACCCTGCAGCGCCGTGACCACCCGGCCGGGCTGTTGATCGACGATGCGCTCGGGGCTCAGTCGCCAGCGGCTGCTGCCCGGCAGGCGCGGATCACTGCGCGACACCAGGTAGTGGCGGATGCGGCCGCTGGCCAGCTCCACCGCCGCATCACTGACCATGCCGAGGGATTGCCCGTCAGCGCCGATCAGGGAGGCGCCGATCAGGGTGGGCAGGCGCTCGAGGATGGCGGGCTCGGTCTCGGCGCCAGGGCCCTGAACAAAGGCTTCAAGCTCGCCCAGGCCCCGCAATTGATCCAGCCTCCAGACCAGGCGCCTGCGGGAGAGAGCGGACGGACGGCTCACCCAGCCCAGCAGCCGATGCACCGGGGGATGCATCCAGCCGCTGACACCGCCGCCATGGTCCAGGCCCTGATCGCAGCGAACCTTCCGGCGCAGCAGATCGCTCAGCAGCAGCTGCTCGGGGAGGGACACCGGCTCAGCTGCGGATCTGGATCGGCATGACCAGATAGGTGAACGGATTCTCCTCGCCCACCGGCGCCAGCACAGCCGGGGTGGTGGGGGCATTGCACTGCAACACCACCTGATCGGAGCCCATCGCCTTGACGCCGTCGAGCAGATAGCGGACGTTGAAGGCGATGTCGATCTCCTCGCCGCTGATCTCGGCCGCCAGGGATTCGGCGCCACTGCCCACATCCTGGGCATCGGCGCGGATCATCACCTTGCCGGCGGCGGGATCACTGCTGATCTTGATCACGTTGTTGTGCTGATCCGCCAGCACGGCGACCCGCTCCAGGGCGGCGACGAAACCACGGCGATCGACGACGATGCGGCGATTGAACGACTCCGGGATCAGCTGGCGGTAATTGGGGTAGGTGCTGTCGAGGATGCGGCTGGTCAGCACCTGATCGGCCCAGAGCACCACCACCTGGCCGCGATCGCAGAACAGGCTGAGCGGCTCATGGCTGGGACGGCCGCTGAGCAACTTTTCCAGTTCACGCAGAGAGCGGGCCGGAACCGTGACGGCGAAGGGCTCGCCTTCCACCGGCTCCGTGGACGCCGCAGCGGCTGGCTCGGTGATGTTGGCCAACCGCAGCACCGCCAGGCGATGGCCATCGGTGGCGGCGCACTCGAGTCCGTCGTCATCGAGGCGCAGATGCACACCGGTGAGCACCTGCTTGGCCTCGTCGCCACTGCTGGCGAACAGGGTGGCTCTTAACCCCTTGACCAGCGCTTCGGCATCGATGCGGATCGGGGTGCCGCTCTGAACCAGGGGCAGATCGGGGAAGTCGTCGGCGGGCATGCCTCTCATCTGGTAACTGCCCGAGCGGCTGGTGAGCTCCACCAGGTCTTCACCTTCGGTACAGCTCAGCGTGATCGGGCTGTCTGAGGACAGGCGGCTGATGATCTCGCCGAACAGCCGCGAGGGCAGGGTGATCGCACCACTGCTTTCGACTGCGGCCGCAAAGCTGGTCTGGATACCGAGGTTGAGATCAAAGCCGGTGAGGCTCAATCGCCCGGTGGCTGCATCAGCTGTGAGCAGAACGTTGGCCAGGACCGGATGGGTCGGCCGTGAAGCCACCGCCCGACTCACCAGCTGAAGGCTGGCATTGAGTTCGGTCTGGGAGCAGACCAGCTTCATGGGTGGGGGTCCTGGCCTGCCCGGGGCGATGTCATGGGCGGGCCCACGGTTTCACACGCTGGCCAAAAGCGCAACGTCCCTGGCCCATCCGCTGACCCTGTTCTTCTGCTCAAGAAGGATTGATTTTTAAAAAAAAAGAAATCTTGAGCCGTAGTAGAGGCGGTGGAAAACGGCAGAAACAACCCAAAAGCCTTGCAGTAACTGGCGATTCCCGAGTCAGGGCTGGGGAAATCGCCGCCGAACCAAAGGCGTTGAAACCGCTTTTCCACCGTTTCCCCTGAATGGGGAAAAAGGGTCTGCTTTGAGGGTTGAAACTCTCCGGTTGTTTTACCAGCTTTGAGGGCCTGAATTCCCCAGCTCTCCCCCAGACGCTTTGCCGGTTGGTTCGCCGCTGTCATCGCACCGCGAGCGGTTCGATCGGAGCTCAGATGCAGCGCAGAACAGCCCTGTTCACGCAGCTCTCAGGGCCGGATCAATCGATGTCGCCGCACGTCCACGGCGGTTCGAAGTGCCGCTGGCCGATGGCGCCATCGAGGGACAGGCGAGGGCGCAACCGCATCGCGAGTCCTTCCCCAGGGGGGAACAGAGCTGCACCGCCCAGCGGCCATTCCCTGGAAAGCCCTGATCACAGGCAGCGTTCTGCAGCAGTTAGCGCGGCTGCAGAACGCTCAGTCGGAGCTGGGCTGACCGGCTGGCTCACAAGCCCAGTACCCGTGCCACCCCATCGGTCTCAGACGCCAGAGCGACGGGAAAGCGAGCAGCACGGCCAAGCCGCCACTCCCTGGGAAGCCCTGATGGCGGGCAAGGTTCCGCAGCAATTAGCGCGGCTGCAGCTGCTCAGTCGGAGCTGGGCTGACCGGCTGGCTCAGAAGCCCATCACCTTGGCCACGACATCCGTCTCAGGGGGCAGACCGGTGTGGAACTTTGAATCGTTGTTCTCGATCGCGGTGGTCGGATCCTTGAGTCCGTTCCCGGTGAGGACACAGACCACCGTGGCTCCGGCCGGCACCTCCAGGTGCCGCTTGAGCAGGCCGGCCACCGAGGCGGCGCTGGCCGGCTCGCAGAAGATGCCTTCCCCATGGCCCAGCAGCTTGTAGGCCTCGATGATTTCGGCATCCGTGACCGCCATGAAGCCCCCCTTGCTCTCGGCTTCGACCTTGAGAGCTTTCTCGCGGTTGACCGGGTTGCCGATCCGGATCGCCGTGGCGATGGTGTCGGGTTGCTCCACCGTGTGCCCGAGCACCAGCGGCGCCGAACCGGCGGCCTGGAAGCCCATCATCCGCGGCAGCTTGCGGCAGTGGCCAGCGGCCTGGTACTCCTGGAAGCCCATCCAGTAGGCGCTGATGTTGCCGGCATTGCCGACGGGGATGCACAGCCAGTCGGGGGCCTCTCCCAGGGCATCCACCACCTCGAAGGCGGCGGTTTTCTGGCCCTGCAGCCGATAGGGATTGACGGAGTTGACCAGGGTGACCGGATAGCGATCGGCCACATCGCGCACGATCGCCAGGGCGCGGTCGAAGTTGCCCTTCACCGCCAGCACTTCGGCGCCGTAGAGCAGGGCCTGGGCCAGCTTGCCCTGGGCCACGTAGCCGTCGGGGATGAGCACAAAGGCCCGCATGCCACCGCGGCGGGCGTAGGCGGCCGCGGCCGCCGAGGTGTTGCCGGTGCTGGCGCAGATCACGGCTTCCGAGCCGGCTTCGCGGGCCTTGCTGATCGCCATCGTCATGCCCCGGTCCTTGAAGGAGCCGGTGGGGTTGAGGCCGTCGTATTTGAGAAACACCTTGACGCCGCGGCCGATGCGTTCGGCGATCACCGGCGCCGGGATCAACGGCGTGGCCCCCTCGTGCAGGGTGATCACCGGCGTGGCGGACGACACCGGCAGCCAGGAGCGGTAGGCCTCGATCAAGCCCGGCCAGTCCTGCATCGTGGGCCTGTGGCCCAGGCGCTGCAGAGCTCGAAGCAGGGGCACGGGTGGAAAAGCGGCGCTGGAGCGAATCTACGTCGCCACTTCTCGCTGATCCCGTTCTGCAGCCCCGTGCGACCGAGCCGTGCTGGGTTCAGGGGGTAGTGCTGCTGCTGGTGCTCTTGTCGCCCCGCAGCCCATCGAGGGGGGAATCGGAGAAGAAGCGCACCAGATCGGTGATCGAGCTCGCCTTGCTCATCAGACCCATCAGGGCCGGCAGGCTCACCGCCAGTTCCTGGGTGGGGTAGGCCTGCAGGAAGGAGATGGCCGACAGACCGTTCTTGTTGTCGGCAATGCCGAGGATCACCGCCGAGCGCAGCGCCGGCAGGCCCACCTGGGAGGCGTTGAGTGGATAGATGATCTGAGCCAGTCGATTCAGCAGCGCTTCGCCGATGCGGGTGTTGAGCAGCCGGCTGACCAGCACCACCGGCAGGCTCACCGATTGGTTGAGCAGTTTGGCGACCGCTTCCGGTTGCTGATGGCTCAGCTTCAGCACGTCGGCCAGCAGGCCCCTGGCTTCTCCGCTGACAGCCAGATGTTCAAGATCGGCGACGGAGATCGAGCGGCGGAAAGCACCGCTGACGAAGACCACGTTCTGGGCTGCCATTGCAGCTGGGGATGCGCAGCACAGGCCAAGGCCGAGCAGTGCTGCCAGGAGCCGTTGCCGTTTGCGCAAGCTGATCACCGCAAAGAAGAGAGCACCGAATCTAGGGCGGTCTCCCGGTTTCACCGGCCGTCAGCTCGGAGCCAGTTCGACGGTCTTCCGCACATCAGGGGTGACCAGCACATCGCGCAGCAGGCGCACCACGCCCCGTTCCGCCAGCCCTCGGGCCAGATCCAGTCCCATGCGTCGCAGGTCCGGTTCTCCCAACACCCGGGGCAGGCGGCGCAGCAGAAGTTTCGGCTCGAATCCCGGCAGATCCTTGAGAATCGCCACCAGTTGCCGCAGCGGTTCGAGGTCGAGCAGGGGGCCGCTGCTGCCAAAGGGCTGAAGGCTGGGCTGGCGCAGGCCCGGCGGTTGCAGCGAGCGGGGCAGGCGGCGACCCAGCCGCAGGGTCGTGTTCCAGGCCAGATGGTCCATCCGTTCCACCGCCGCATCCACCAGCTGCTGGCGCAGCAGGCCGCCGTTGGCCGAGAACAGGAAGTCCAGCACCTGATCAAGCAGGCCTTCGATGTCCAGTTCGGCCTGGAGCGAGGCGCTGCTGATCAGGTTTTCGAGGCGTTGCCAACGGAATTCGTCACCGTCGAACAACATCTCGCGCAGGCTGCGGCGCAGGGAGGGATCGGGATCCTCCATCAGCCGGCGAGCGAAGTAGGGATAGGCGGCGCCGAGAATCTTGAAGGCGGGATCGACGCTCAGGGCAATCCCCTCCAAGGTGACCAAGGAGCGGATGATCAGGGCGTAATAGGGCGGAACCCGGAAGGGGAAGCGATACATCACGCCCGAGAGGTCGTCGGTGACGGCCTTGAAATCCATGCGGCTGACGCCCATCTCCAGGGCCTGGCCGAAGACCTTCTCGAAGGCCGGAACAATCGGCTCCAGATCCACTTCCTCGCCCAGAAAGCCGAGGGAGACGAAATCCTTGGAGAGGGCGCTGAAGTTGCGATTCACCAGATGCACCACCGCCTGAATCAGGCCGGTGCGCGATTCACGGCTGACTTCGCTCATCATGCCGAAGTCGAGATAGGCCAATCGACCATCGGCCAGGGCCAGCAGATTGCCTGGATGGGGATCGGCATGAAAGAAGCCGTGCTCCAGTAATTGCTGCAGGCTGCAGTTGACACCCACCTGCACCATGTCGTCCGGATCGACGCCGATGGCGCGCACGGCTTCGAGGTTGGTGAGTTTGACGCCTTCGATCCACTCCATCGTCAGCACCCGCCGGCTGGTGGCCTGATGGAAGATGCGCGGCACGGCGATGCGTTGATTGTGGCGATGCAGGGCGGCAAAACGCTCGGCGTTGGCGGCCTCGTTGAGATAGTCCATCTCTTCAAAAACCCGCTTACCGAGTTCATCGATCAGCGCCACCAGGTCACTGCGGATCAAACCCACATTCGTGTTCATCCAGGCGGCGATGTTGCGCACGATGTACAGATCGAGCGTGATCTGTTCTCTCAGGCCGGGCCGTTGCACCTTGACCGCCACCCGCTCGCCGTTGTGCAGCACGCCGCGATGCACCTGTCCCAGCGAGGCGGCCGAGATCGGCTCCCGGTCAAGCTCGCGATAGATCTCATCCACACCAGCTCCGAGGTCCTCCTCGATGCAGGCCATCGCCAGGGCGCTGTCGAAGCCGGGCAGCTGGTCCTGCAGCTGGGCCAGTTCCTCGAGCAGCAGGGGCGGCACGATGTCGGGTCGGGTCGAGAGGGCCTGGCCCGCCTTGATGAAGGCTGGGCCGAGCTGGGCCAGCAGCTCGGCGCATTCGCGGGCCCGCGACCGGGCCCGGTCCTTGATGTTGAGGGCGCCGCTGATCCAGTCGAAGCCCACGCCCAGCAGGTAGAGGCCGATCGGCACCAGGGTCTGCCAGAGACGCCGGATCAGCCGCTGCGGATGGCCGGCATAGATGCGGGTGATGGCGGCCGGGTCGTAGCTCAGCAGCCCGGCCGCCTCAATGAAATCCCCCAGCTCCCCGGGGTTGACGGCGGTGGTTGGGGGAGACTGCTCGGTCTCGTCCTGAGGGGAAGCCAACGGCTTCAGGCTGCTCTTGCTGACTGGGGGCGAGCTGACCATGGCGATGGGTTGCCATGCCACACGGGGCGGACGGCGTCATTTGGATTGTGACCCCTTCTAAACGAAAGCTGAAGCCGCTACGGTCGGGCGACATCCCGACAGCGCTGCGGAGGCTGGCGTGCTCACGGCCCTGAGCCTGGAGAACATCGCCCTGATCGAACGCCTCGAGTTGACGTTCGAGGCGGGTTTCACGGTGCTCACCGGCGAAACCGGCGCGGGCAAATCGATTCTGCTGGATGCTCTCGATGCCCTGCTGGGCGGAGCCCAGGGGGCCCAGGGGGCCCGTCTGCTGCGCAGCGGTTGCCAGCGGGGTCGGATTGAAGCCTGCTTTCAGCTTTCGCCCCCCGTGCGCGCCTGGCTGGAGAACCAGCAGCTGGAGGTGGAGGACGATCTGCTGCTGAGCCGGGACTGGCGGCTGCGGGATGAACGGCTCAGCAGTCGCCA
>CALPMR020000115.1 GCA_943324725.2 Bordetella parapertussis
CCTCCACCCGGGTGAGGCTGAGCACCGTGCCGGCATCGGCCACCAGCACCCCCTGGCCATGGCGGCGCCAGGCGAGCCAGCCGGCCAGTGCCCGATCCAGACCCAGCCAGGGCGGCACCCCCGCCAGCGGCACCCGATCCAGCTGCAGCCGCCGTTGCGATGGCAGCAGCACAGGCGGCGGCAGCGCCCCCACCGCCGCCCAACCGACCAGGTCGGCCAGAAGCCCTGGCTCCAGAGCCGCGAGCGGTGGCAGTTCATGGTCGATGCTCAGACCGTCGCCGCGGTCGACAGCCCAGTGCCAGCGGCTGTTTCCGATCAGCAGCCAGCGGCGCGCAGCGCCCGACACGTTCAGATGCCCTCGCCCATCAGCCCCGGCAGATGAATACCGCACTCCTGCTTGATCCCGCCGAAGCGGGTGGCACGGCCACTGATATCGCCAGCGTCAGGGGCACTGGAATGCCAGTCTCCCACTGTGGAATACCCCTGTTCAAAAAGGGGATGCTGGGGCAGTCCATGCTCTTGCATGTAATAAAAGACATCGCGGCTGGTCCAGGCCAGCAGGGGCCGCAGCGACCAGGCCCCGCGCACTGCATCCAGCGGCGTCATGCCGCGGCGATGATCGGTCTGACGGCCGCGCACCCCACTGGCCCAGCAACGGACCTGCAGATCGACCAGGGCCTGATCCAGGGGTTGCACCTTGCGGAGCTGGTTGTAGAGCTGCAGATCCGCCAGGGTGCCGGATTCCCAGAGGCGGCCATGCAGCGCCTCCATCCGAGCCGGGCTCATCGCCGCCTGGATCACCCGCAGGTCGATCGACAACAGCGCGCCGAGCTGTTCGACGTAGTGGTAAGTCTCAGGGGGCAGATAGCCGGTGTCCACCCAGATCACGGGCACCCGCCGACCGGGAGCCACCTCGCCGAGCTCACTGACCATGTGGAGCAGCACCGCCGACTGGATGCCGAAGCTGGTGGTGAGCGCCAGCCCTTCACCGAAGGTGTCCGCCGCCCAGCGCAGCCGGGATGGGGCATCCAGCGGCTCCAGCAGCTCCCGGGCCGCCGCCAGATCCAGGGGGCGGCCCTGCCGATCAGCGGGCATCTCGAACGAAGGGGAATCGGCTGCCGGTACCTGCAGCGAGGGCGAACTCGGTACGGCGTTTCCCGTGGCCGGAAGGGTCAGCATCAGGCCATCATCACCCCTCAATGGAAACGCTGGGTAGGGTTCCTGCATGGAGAGTGACAGCTATCCCTCAGAGTCGGGCGGCAACAGCGGTTCCCCCGTCGTCATCGTCGGGGGGGGCTTCGCCGGCCTCTACACCGCCCTGGCCCTCGCCGAGAGCCGTCGCCATCCGCCGATCCTGCTGATTGAACCGCAGGAGCGCTTTCTGTTTCTGCCCCTGCTTTACGAACTGCTCAGCGGTGAGCTGCGGGGCTGGGAAGTCGCCCCCCGCTACGACGCCCTGCTGGCCGGCAAGGGGGTGGGCTGGTTGCAGGACCGGGTCGATCGCATCGATGCCCGCCAGCAGCAGGTCCACACCGCTGGTGGTCGCAGCCTTCCCTACCGCCGCCTTGTGATCGCCACGGGCGGCTGCCCCGAGTACTTCGGAGTGCCGGGCGCGGACATCCACAGCCTCGGTTTCCGCAACCTTGACGATGTGGAGCGGCTCCAGCACCTGATCGAGAAGCTGCGCCATTCCGCTCGTCCGCTGCAGCGCCTGGCGGTGGTGGGGGCAGGCCCCACCGGCGTCGAACTGGCCTGCAAACTCGCGGACCTGGTCCAGGGCTGCGCGGTCATCGAGCTGATCGAGCAGGGCCCGACCCTGCTGCCCCAGGCCCGCGCCTTCAGCCGCGAGCAGGCGGAAAAGGCCCTGCGGCAAAGGGATGTGCGCCTGCGCACCCACACCGCCGTCACCCAGGTCGCCGCTGATCGGCTGCACCTGTACTGCCAAAACCCAGTCGTCGGCGCTGGGCTGAAGCCCGCTCCGGAGGAACTTCTAGCGATCGACGGGGTGATCTGGACCGCCGGGCTGAGTTTCCGGCCGCCGCTGATCAGTCCCGAACCCCGTCGCGATCGTCGCGGCCGGCTCTGCTGCCAGGCCGATCTCAGCCTGGAGGGGGAGCCCGCCATCTTCGTGGCCGGCGACCTGGCCCATCTCGAGGGCCCCGAGGGCCAACCCCTGCCCGGCTCGGCCCAGGTGGCCTTCCAACAGGCGCCGCTGCTGGCCGCCAACCTGTTGCACTGCCTGGCGGGTGAGCCGCTGGACACCTTCCAGTGGAAGGATCTGGGCGAGATGCTCTCCCTCGGCCGGGGCGATGCCTGCCTGACCGCCTCGGGCCTCACCCTGGCGGGCCCGGCAGCCTTTCGCCTGCGCCAGCTGGCCTATCTCAGCCGCATGCCCGGCCTGTCCCACACCCTGCGGGTGGCCGCCGGCTGGCTGGCCGACTGGAAACCATGACCGCCAGTCGCCAGCCCCCTCCCAACTGGCCCAGGCCCCAGGCCCTGCTGCTCGATGCCATGGGCACCCTGATCGGGCTGCGCCGCTCGATCGGCAGCACCTACGCCCGCCTGGCTGCCGACCATGGGCTGCAGGTGGAGGCCGAGGCCATCGACCGGGCCTTCCCGGCCGTGTATCGAGCCGCCCCGCCCCTGGCCTTCCCCGGCCTGCAGGGCGACGAACTGGAGCGGGCCGAACGTCATTGGTGGGCCCAGCGCATTGATGCGGTGCTGCTGGCCGCCGGTGCCGGTCCAGGAGCACCGGCTCTGCACCGCAACCTCTTCGACCGGTTCGCCGACCCCGAGCTCTGGCGGGTCTACGACGACGTGCCCCTCCAACTCCAGACCTGGCGACAACAGGGGTTGCGGCTGGCGGTGGTCAGCAACTTCGACCAGCGCCTCGATGGCCTGCTGGACGGCCTGGGGCTGAGCCGCTGGCTCGACCACGTGGTGATTTCCAGCCGGGCCGGGGCGGCCAAGCCTTCAGCCCAACCCTTCCGGCTGGCCCTGCAGGCCCTGGGCCTGTCGCCCGACCAGGCCTGGCATGTGGGCGACAGCCCCGAGGATGCGGCCGGCGCCGAGGCCGCAGGCATCCGCTGTCTGATCGTGCAACGCTCTTGAGACAAGGTGTCCTGGCAGGCCGAACAGCTGGGTTGCGCCCCGCCGAGCGCCGGCGGTTGGAGCGGCTCTGCCATCGCCGCCATCCCGCCGATGCCACCGCCGATCTGCTCACCCTGCAGCGGCTGGCGGCCGAATCCCATGGCCTGGAGCTGCCGCTCAGCCTGGTGGTGGATGGTCGCGGACTGTGCCGCCTGCTCTGGGTAGGCGATCTGGAACAGTCGGGACGATTGATCGAGAAGCTGCCCGGCTCCGATCGTCGTCAGGGCAACGACCTGCGGCTGATCACCTGCCGGCGGGGCAGTCGTTCGTCCCCCCTGTTGCCTGGGCCCCAGGAAGCCGTCGTGGCCCTCGATCTGGCCCCCTGCTTCTGGCTGCGCTACGCCGATCAGCCCGGCACCGGCGGCCAATGGCCGGCCCTGCTGCTGACCCCCGGCGATGGTGACAGTCCCTGGCACCAGCACTCAGAGGGCGATCTGGCCGACCTCTGCGTCGAAGATCCAGCCAGCCTGGTGCTGGAGCCCTCCCCCCAAGCCGGCAGCAGGGTCACCGAGGGGCCGGAACGGGTGCTGCTGCTCTGCCTGGTGGGCGGCGACCCCGAGCACACCCGCCGCGAGGAGGCCGAACTGGAAGGCCTGGTGCGCAGTGCCGGAGGCGTGCCCGTGGGCATCGTCGAACAGAAGCGACGCAGCGGCGAGAGTCACCTGACCATCTGGGGCGAGGGCAAGTTGCAGGAGGCAGCCCTGGAAGCGCGCCGCCTGCAGGCCGATCTGGTCGTCACCGATCGCGAGCTGACCCCGGTCCAGGCCCGCAACCTCGAACGGCTGCTGGATCTACCGGTGAGCGATCGCAGCGAGCTGATCCTCGACATCTTTGCCCAGCGGGCCGCCAGTGGCGCCGGCCGCCTGCAGGTGGAGCTGGCCCAGCTGCGTTATCGCCTGCCACGGCTCACCGGCCGCGGCCTGAGCCTGTCCCGGCAAGGGGGAGGGATCGGCACCCGCGGGCCCGGAGAAACCCAGCTGGAGAAGGATCGCCGGGCGATCAGCCGGCGGGTCGAACGGCTGCAGCGGGAGGTGCAGAAACTCGGCGACCATCGGGCGAGGCTGCGCCAGACCCGCACGGGCCTGCGCCGTCTGGCCCTGGTGGGCTACACCAACGCCGGCAAGAGCTCCCTGCTCAATGCGCTCACCCGGGTGAGCGCCGCCGATGCGGTGCTGGCGGAGAACAAGCTGTTCGCCACCCTCGACCCGACGACCCGGCGCCTCACCCTGATCGACGCCGATGGCAGCGCCGATCAGCCCCTGTTGATCACCGACACGGTGGGCTTCATCCGGGCCCTGCCGGCCCAGCTGATCGAGGCGTTCCGCTCGACGATCGAGGAGGCCCTGGACGCCGATGGCCTGCTGCTGGTGGTCGATCTGGCCGATCCTGCCTGGCCGGAGCAGCTGCGCACGGTGCGCTCGATCCTGGAAGGGCTCGGGTCGCAGGCGCCGCAGCTGGTGATCGGCAATCAGATCGACCGCTGCCCGGCGAGCGAACTGGAACGGGCCAGGGCCCTGGAGCCCGAGATGATGTTCATCTCGGCGACGGCCGATCTGGGGCTGCAGAACCTCAGGGATCGGCTGCGCCACTGGCCCTGAGGCAAGGCACTGCAGCTCTTTGCCGCCCATGGGCGGCGCGTTGCAGACAGCCTGTTGTCTGCGAATAATCAGCGCTCATCCCATGCCGACGCCCACGTTGATCTCAACCTGATCTCGCCTGGACCACAGCTCGATTCCGGCCTGAATCACCTCGGCGACGCAACCCGCCTCGCTGGCGATGCAAGGCTGAGCCAAGGTCCTGAAAACGAGCCGCTGGCGCTCAGGCCTGTGCCGGCCATCGGCAAGGCGTTGCCCCCTTCCAGCGCTGAGAAGCCCTGCCTGAAGACCTTCAAGACAGGGCGGCCGATCTTGAAGGCACCGCCACTGGCCCTGAGGGGAGAGCCAGGCCCCGCAAGCGGCCCCGCTGATCCCGGAGTGACTGTGCCAACATTCGAGGCTGCTTTCTTCCTCTGATCCATGGCGCTGCAGCTTGGCGATACCGTCCCCGATTTCACCCAGGACTCCCAGCTCGGTCCGATCAACCTCTACGACTTCGGCTCAGACAGCTGGGTGGTGCTGTTCTCCCACCCCGCCGACTACACCCCGGTCTGCACCACCGAACTCGGCGAGGTGGCCCGCCTGCGCCCCGAATGGGAGAAGCGCAACGTCAAAACCATCGCCCTGAGTGTTGACACGGCCGAAAGCCACAAGGGCTGGATCTGCGACATCAACGAAACCCAGCACACCACGGTCGACTATCCGATCCTGGCTGACGCCGACAAGAAGGTCAGTGACCTCTACGGCATGATCCATCCCAATTCGCTCAACAATCTGACGGTGCGCTCGGTGTTCATCATCGACCCCGCCAGGAAACTGCGCCTGCAGATCACCTACCCCGCCAGCACGGGCCGCAACTTCGACGAGATCCTGCGGGTGATCGACTCCCTGCAGCTCACCGATCACCACCAGGTGGCCACACCGGTCAACTGGAAGAACGGCGAGGACTGCGTCGTGGTGCCCTCGATTCCCACCGAGGAAGCTCGCAGCAAGTTCCCCAAAGGCGTCACCGAGATCCGCCCCTACCTGCGCATGACCCCCCAGCCCAACCTTTGAGCGTCTCCGTCGGGCCCCGGGGCTGCAGAGCCCTCGGGCCCGACCCCCATCAGACCCTTGGCGGATTCGACAATGACCCACTGGTGGACCTGGCAGGCAGGAGCTGATCGGATCGCCAACAGCTACTGCGTGATTGGTGTGGGCCGGTTCGGCCGCGCCGTCATCAAGGAGTTGTCGGCCAGCGGTGCCGAGGTGCTGGCGATCGATCTGAGCCAGCGCGCCATCGACGAGCTGCGGCAGCAGGATGCCGCGATCGAAGCAAGGGTGGTGGACTGCACCGACGAGGAGGCCCTGCGGGCCGCCGGCGCCCTGGATGTCGGCACGGTCGTGGTGGCGATCAGCGAGCCGATTGAAGCCAGCATCACCGCCACATTGATCGTGCGCGATGGCGAAGGCAGCCAGGTGCGCCAGGTGATCTCCCGGGCCACCAGTGATCTGCACGAGAAGATGCTGCGCCGGGTCGGAGCCGATCGGGTGGTGTTTCCCTCGAAGATGCAGGGCAGTCGCCTCGGTCTGGAGCTGGTGCGCCCCAACCTGCTGGAGCGCCTGCGCCTCGACGACCACAACAGCATCGAGGAGATCAGGGTGCCGGCCAGCTTCTCCGGCCTCTCTCTGCGGGACCTCAATCTGCGCAAGACGTTCCATGTCAGCGTTCTGGCCGCCGGACCGGTGAACCGGCTGACGGTGAATCCGCCCGCCTCCCAGGTGCTGCAGGAAGACGAACTGCTGGTGGTGATGGGCAGCTGCGAGGCGCTCGAAGCCCTGCCATCGCGATGAGGCGATGAGGGTTCTCGGCCTGATGAGCGGCACCAGTGCCGATGGAGTCGATGCGGTCCTGGCGGACTTCAGCGGCCGGCCACAGCGCCCCCGCTGGCGCATTCTGGCCAGCGCCGCGATGCCCTACCCGGGGGGCCTGCGGCACCAGCTGGTGGCCGCCGGCCAGGGCACGGCACTCTCGGCCCAGGACTGGCTCGAGTTAGCCGAAGCGGTCACCGAGACCCAGGCGGCGGCGGCCCGGGCCTGTGATCCCAGCGGCCTGGCCGAACTGGTGGGTTGCCATGGCCAGACGCTCTGGCACCGCCCGCCCGAGCCAGGCCGGATCGGAGCCAGCTGGCAGCTGCTGCTGGGGCCAAGGCTGGCCCAGCTACTGCAGTGCCCCGTCATCTTCGACTTCCGCAGCGCCGATCTGGCCCTCGGCGGCCAGGGGGCCCCGCTGGTGCCCGCCACGGACGCCGCCCTGCTGGGGGGCATCGGCGGCTGGCGAGCCCTGCTCAATCTGGGCGGTATCGCCAATCTCACCTTGCTGCCGCCCGCTTCGGGGCCGGATCGCCGCCGCGCCGTGCTCGGCTGGGACTGTGGTCCCGCCAACACCTTGCTGGATCTGGCCACCCAGCGCTTCAGCGAGGGGCGACTGAACTTCGATGCGGATGGGGCCTGGGCGGCTCAGGGGCAAGTGGAGGAGAGCTTGATCGAGCGCTGGTTGCAGGAGCCCTATTTTTGCCAACGCCCCCCGAAATCCACCGGCCGCGAGCTGTTCGGCGGCCACGATCTGGAACGGCGCCTGGCCGAGATCGGGGCCCTGGAACCGCAACACACCGCCGCTGATGCCCTCGCCACCCTGACCGCCTTCAGTGCCGCGGTGGTGGCGCAGGATCTGGTCCAGGGGCCCCTGCCGCTTGAGCTGCTGGTCGCCGGTGGTGGGGCGCGCAACCGCAGCCTGATGGGCCAGCTGGTGCGTCGCTGTCGCGGCATGGCGGTGCGTCCCCTGGTGGAGCTGGGCATCGCCGAAGATCAGCGTGAAGCCCTCGCCTTCGCCCTGTTGGCCTGGTGGCACCACCACCGCCATCCCGCCTCTCTCCCCTCGGTCACCGGGGCGCCGAAGGCGAGTCGGCTGGGGTTGCGGGCAGCGGTTCCCGGCTGAGCCGAAGGCACGCCAGCGGCCAACCCCGACCAACCGTTTCAGCTGTTCGGCCGCCGCAGGCGAAGGCGCCTTGGCGCGCCCTGCCGACGCCGGGGGGAATCGCGCCGCTGCTGCTCGAGAACCTGGCGAAAGCGATCGGTGCCAACGGAGCGCGGCTCCACCTCCTCGGCCTGCTGGCGCTCCAACCGCTCCACCCCCTGCTGGATCAGCACCTTGGCCATGTTGCTGACGGTGCGTGACTCCGTTTCGGCCAGGGCCGACAGGCGGTCACAGAGATCTTCCGGCAGCACCACCTGGATGCGGGGGGACTTGGGGCGCCCGCTCGATGAGGTCTGACGGGTGGCCACGGCCCCGGGGATCCACTCGGCTACGACAAAGTGTACTGAGTTAGTCAAGGGTAGTATCCAGAAGTATGCTTGTGGAACATTGGGGCTGGCACTCCTTCCATCCCCGTCTCCAGCCACTCCATCCCCCCTTCCGGCTGCCAGGCCGGTCCGAACCCATGGCCCGTTCCCCCGAGACCCAGGCCGAGGCCGCAACCCTTGATCCCAGCGGCAAACCCCGCGCCAGCCGTCGCCGCACAGCCGAACCCAGCGACGTGCTCGTCTCGGCCGTGATCAGCACCTACCTGCTGACCCATCTGCACCACGTCCTGCAGCGGGCCGAGTACGGGGCCCAGCAGGAGGGCCGCCAGGCCCTGGCCGCCAACTACGCCCAGCTGCGCAAAGTGCTCTGCCTGGATGCCCGCACCATGGAGGACGCCTCCGCCAGCGGCGCCGAGGACAGTTCCCGACCCTCCGCCGCCTGAGGGTCAGGGCATCTGCCGACCCTGGACTGGTGGGGGATGTTGTTCATAGGCTCAGGAAAACCGTTCACAGCCATGGGCACCTCCAACGCAGCCGAGCTCTACAGGCGCATCAGTGCCGATGGCGATCTCACCCAG
>CALPMR020000116.1 GCA_943324725.2 Bordetella parapertussis
GCTGGCGGCCATGATCCTGCCGCGCTGAGCCCTTGGGCTGCCTGATCGCCGCCCCCTGCAGCGGCAGTGGCAAGACGCTGCTGAGCCTCTGCCTGACCGCCAGCGCCCGCCAGCGGGGCCAGAGCATCCAGCCCTTCAAGGTGGGACCCGACTACCTGGATCCCCAGTTGCTGGCGGCGGTGGCCCAGCGACCCTGCCGCAATCTCGATCCCCTGCTTTGCGGAGCCGAATGGGTGCGGCGCTGCTACCGCTGGCATGGCAGCCGCGCCGATCGGGTGCTGATCGAAGGGGTGATGGGCCTGTTCGACGGGCGCGGCCCCGGCAGCGAGGGCAGCTCGGCGGCGGTCGCTGCCCTGCTGGATCTGCCCGTGGTGCTGGTGGTGGAGGCCTCGCGCCAGGCCGGCTCTCTGGCGGCCCTGGTGCGTGGCTTCCGCGATCACGGGCCGCCTGCTGTGAAGCTGGCGGGGGTGGTGCTCAACCGGGTGGGCAGCGAGCGCCATCGGGCCCTGCTGGCCGAAGCCCTGGCGTCGATTTCAGTGCCGCTGCTGGGGGTTCTGCCCCAGCACCCCAGCCTGGATCTGCCCTCGCGGCACCTCGGCCTGCTGCCCCCGCAGGAACTCGATGATCTGGGGGAGCGGCAGCGCCTCTGGGCGCAGCTGGCCGAGGAGCATCTGGATCTGGAGCGGCTCTGGCCGCTGCTGGAGCCCCCAGTCCCAGCGAAGCAGGACACCGACCCGATCAGCTGGGTGCTCTCCGGCCTGGCGGCTGAGAAGCAGGCACCGGCTCAACCACCACAGGGGCCAGATCAGCCCCTGTGGCAGGCGCCAACAGAGCGTCCAACGCCGTTGCCCAGCCAGCAGCCCCTGCCGGTGGCGATCGCCAGTGATGCCGCCTTCCACTTCCGCTACCCCGAGGCCAGCGAACTGCTGCGGGCCGTGGGCCTGGAGCCCCAGCCCTGGAGCCCCCTGGCCGACGATCCCCTGCCCCCGGACTGCCGGGCGGTGCTGCTGCCCGGGGGCTACCCGGAACTGCATGCCGAAACCCTGGCGGCCAGCCGGCGCAGCCTCAGCCAGCTGGCCCAGGCTGCCGGCGCCGGCCTGCCGATCGTGGCGGAATGTGGCGGCTTGTTACTGCTGGGCCAGCAGCTGGAAGATGGCGAGGGCCGCCGCCATGCAATGGCGGGCGTGCTGCCGCTGACGGCGCGACGCGGCCCCCTGAGCCTTGGCTACCGCGAGGCTGAGGCCAGTGTCGACGGCCTGCTGGTACGGCGCGGCGAACGCCTGATGGGTCACGAATTTCACCGTTGGCAACTGGAGGCCGATCCGACGTTGGCAACAGCGGCGAGCTTGTGGCAGCTTGAAGGCTGGGGTTCTCCACGGAGGGCGGAAGGATGGACGAGCGCGAACATTCACGCAAGCTGGCTACATCTCCATTGGGCTGGGTGCCCGGGGATTCCCCGGAGGCTGGCCGCCGCAGCCGGGCAATTCGGGCTGCAGCCGCCGAACGGCGCTTTCTGCAACCCTCCGAACACCGTCTCAGTCCTCCCAGCGAGCGCTGGCGGCTGAACGTGCGCGGCCAGGTGCAGGGCGTGGGCTATCGGGCCGGCTGCCTCAAGCGCGCCAATGAGCTGGGCCTCAGTGGCTGGGTGCGCAATCTCGCCGATGGCTCGGTGGAGGTGGAAGCCGAGGGTGTCCCGTTGATGCTCAGCGAACTGCAGCTGTGGTGCGAGAAGGGCCCCCAGGGCGCCCAGGTGAGCAGTGTGGCCAGCAGCCGCGTCCCCCCCACCGGATCGGACTGGTTTGATATCCGCCGCTGACCCCAGGCCCAGCGGCGGCCTGGAGCTCTGGCTGCTGCGCCATGGCGCCACCGAATGGTCCCGCAACGGCCGCCATACGGGTCGCAGCGATCTGCCCCTGTTGGCCGAGGGAGAGGCCGAGGCCAGGGCCCTGGCAGCGTTGCTCCAGGGGGTGGCGTTCACGGCCGTGGCCACCAGCCCGCTGCAGCGGGCCCGCCGCACCTGCGAGCTGGCGGGCCTGGCCGAGGGCGCCCAGGTCTGGGACGATCTGCGCGAATGGGATTACGGCGACTACGAGGGCATCACCACCGCCGAGATCCGCCGCAGCCGGAGCGATTGGACGATCTGGAGTCACGGCTGCCCGGCCGGGGAGGATGGCACAGCTGTTCAGATCCGCTGCGAACGGCTGATCGCCCGCGCCCTGACTTTGGCGAACCAACCGTCCGGAGCGAGCCCAGCGGCGAGCCGTGAGACGCCTTGCCGGATCGCCATGTTTGCCCACGGCCATCTGCTGCGCAGCCTGGCCGCCACCTGGCTCGGCCTCGGTGCCCGCGGCGGGGCCCTCTTCGTGCTTGGCACCGGCGGCTTCAGCGTGCTGGGCTACGAGCGAGACCAGCGGGCGTTGCTGCACTGGAACGTGACGATCCACTGAATCGCGGAGCTTGCCGGAAGGTTCTGAATCGCTTCAAGGGCCAACATTTTCATCGCCCGCTGTTCCAGAGATGCCGCTCTTGTGACGGGCCTTGTCTGCAGGCGCGGCCCGCCGCAAGCGCTGCGGCTGAGGTGACCTCTCGCGCTCTATCCAGACAGCCCTGGCAGCAGCCAGCCCTGAAGGCGATTCGCAGCGGCCGACCGGCCTGACGCTGGTGATCACCGCGACCGTCAGAATGGGAGCTGAGCTGCAACCCGGCCCTGAACCTTGCGACCCTCTGGAGCGAACTGTTCGGCTTTGCCCTGGCGATCGGCTTCAGCCCCCTGCACATCGCCCTGCTGCTGTTGCTGCTGGTGGGCGCCGATCCCCTGCGCCGCGGCGGCTGGTTCGTCGCCGGCTGGCTGCTCATCTCCGCCCTGGAGGTGACCCTGCTGCTGACCGTGGGCCATGGCCTGCTGCTGAGCATGGACAAAGGCACCTCCCATCGCACCGGCCTCGATCTGCTGGCGGCCGGAGTGTTGATCGGGGTGGGCATGAAACAACTGCTCGACCGCAAGGAAGGCTCTGGGACGCCGGCCTGGGCCGGCCAGCTGGATCGTTTCTGCGCCATGCCACTGCTGCCGTTGCTGGGCCTGAGCGCCCTGGTTCAGGTGATCAGCCCCGATGATGTTTTTCTCTATGCCAAAGCCAGCGGCGAACTGCTGGCGGCTGACCTTGGAACAGGCCAGGAGTTGCTGAGTGGCGGTCTGTTCAGCCTCGCCACCGGGTCGCTGCTGCTCGTGCCGTTTCTGGCGGTGCTGCTGCTGGGCCAGCAGCGGGTGCAGCCCGCCCTGCAAGGCGGCAAGCAATGGCTGTTCGGCAACGCCGACCTGATTGTCGGGGGGGCGAGCCTGCTGCTGGCCCTCTACTTCGGCTGGCAGGGTGTGGATGGACTCCGGCTCGGCTGAGGGCCTGCAGCCGCAGGGCTCATGGTCTGCTTGCAAAGCCCGTCCCATGGATCTCCACCTCAGCCAGTCACGGCGCAGAGACAGTCAGCTGCGAGCCAGTTCCTGGCCTGATGTCCCTGCTCGCCACGAACAAGGGAAGACTGACAAGCCTGGCATCAGAGCGTCCAGAACTGGAGCAAAGACCATCAGTCCCCTGGATGGGCGAGCTGCTGATCCGCATGATGCCGAGCTCCCTCCGCGGGGTCCAGCAGCGGAATCACGGCACCGAGAAGATGCAATGAACCGCTCACCACGGGCAGAGGGCCTGGGGCCGTGAGCCAGTCCAGCCCCGCCACCAGATCGGTGGCTGCTTCGATCTGAGCGGCCAGGGCGGGTCGCTCGGCCACCAGCTCAGCCGCACTCCAGCTGAGGTGATCGGGAATGGCGACGATCGCCAGCCGATCCCCTGGAGCCAGCAGGGCGTCGAGCAGCTCCGGGGCCTGCTTGTGGCGCTGGATCCCCAGCAGCCAGCGGCGCGCCTGCTGTCGGTCGAGCTCCTGGCGCAGGGCCAGCGCCGCCGGTGGGTTGTGGGCGCCGTCGAGCAGCAGCTCGCGCCCCCGCCAGCGGCGGCGCTCCAGGCGGCCTGGCCAGCGGGCATCGGCCAGACCGCGGGCGATCGCGGCGGCGTCCACGGGCCAGCCGCGCTGCGCCAGGGCCTCGGCCATCGCCTGGGCCACGGCAGCGTTGCTGCGCTGCCAGATCCCGGCCAGTCCCAGCGGCGGGCCGCCTTGCTCCGGAGCCGCCAGGGGTTCGAGCCAGCGGAGCTCACAGTCCCGCCGGCGGGCTTCAGCGTTGAGCACGGCCGCCACCTCGGGATGCTGAGGGGCACTGAACGCCAGGCTGCCTGGCCCCATCACAGCCGCTTTTTCGTGGGCGATCGCCGTCAGGGTGGGGCCCAGATGCTCGCGATGATCGAGGCCGATGTTGCCGAAGCCAATCAGGGAGCGCTGCGGATGGGCCGTGGTGGCATCGAGGCGCCCCCCCAGGCCCACCTCCAGAATCACCAGATCGGGGGCCTCGCTGGCGAAGCGATCGAAAGCGGCGGCGGTGAGCAGCTCGAAGGGGGTGAGCTGGTGGCGGCGGCCGATCAGCTGCCAGCGGGCCAGATCGGCGCGCAGCTGCTCGGCACTGATCCAGGCATCATCGAGCTGGATGCGCTCGCACCAGCTGACCAGATGGGGGGAGCGATAGCTGGCGCAACGCAGACCGGCGGCCCGCAGCATCGCGTGCAGCAGCGTGCAGATCGAGCCCTTGCCATTGGTGCCGGCCACCTGCACGGCGGCAAAGCGGCGCTCGGGATGGCCGCCCTCGCCCAGGGCGGCCGCCAGTCGCGCCAGCCCCAGATCGACACCGCGCCGGGCGAAGGGTTCCAGCAGGTCAGCGAGATCGACGGGGGCGGGCAGGCCAAGCGCGATCGGTTGCCCCGCCGATCCCCACTCGCCAGCACCCCCTCCGGAAGCAGCCCGTCCCGAAGCAGCGGCGCTCGGTGGCGGGGTTGCCGCGGAGCCGTCAAAGACCGGTGCGCACACCTCAGGTCAGGCTGATCAGAGCTTTCTCCAGGCGCTGGATCAGCTTGCGCAGATGGCGGCGGCGGATCACCAGGGGGGGCACGATCCGCACCACCCGGGGGCCAGCCGGCACCAGCAGCAGCCCCTCCGCCATCGCCGCCTTGACCAGCTCGGGCGCCGTGGGGCCGTCCTCGGCCAGCACCACGCCCTGCAGCAGGCCCCAGCCACGAACCTCGGTGATCGCGCCGGGATGGCGTGCTGCCAGTGCGCTGAGCTGATCGATGAGGAACCGCTCCATGGCCTGCACATGGGGCAGGAGCTGGCGGCGCTCGATTTCGGCGATCACGGTGAGCGCGGCCTGGCAGGCGAAGGGATTGCCACCGAAAGTGCTGGCATGGTCGCCGGGGCGGAAGTGATCCACGGCGGCCTTCACCGCCAGGGCACCGATAGGGATGCCGCCACCCAAGCCCTTGGCCATGGTGAAAGCATCGGGTTCGACGCCAAGCCGACCGTGGCCCCACCAGTGGCCGCTGCGGCCGACACCGATCTGAACCTCATCGAAGATCAGCAGGATCTGCCGCTGATCACAGAGCTCCCGCACCCGGCGGAAGAAGGCCTCATCGCCAGGGATCACGCCTCCCTCGCCCTGAATCGGTTCGAGCAGCACGGCGGCCACCCGCGGCCCCTCGGCCTCGCAGTCGGACAGCAGCGCTTCAAAGGCACTGGTGTCGTTGTAGGGGAAATAGCGGAAGCCCTCCACCATCGGCTCGAAGCCCTGGTGATATTTCGGTTGGCCCGTGGCGGTGACGGCGGCGAGGGTGCGGCCGTGGAAACTGGCCTCGGCCGACAGGATCACCGGCCGCTCGATGCCGCGCACCATGTGGCCATGCTTGCGGGCCAGCTTGATGGCGGCCTCGTTGGCCTCGGCGCCCGAATTGCAGAAAAACACCGCCTCAGCAGCGCTGCGCTCACAGATGGCCCGGGCCAGGGCCTCCTGTTCGGGAATCCGGTAAAGATTGGAGACGTGCTGAAGTTTGCCAAGCTGGCGGCAGAGGGCTCGGCGCAACACCGAATCACTGTGGCCGAGGGTGCAGACAGCGATGCCGGCCACCGCATCGAGGTAGCGACGGCCGTTGTTGTCGTAGAGCCAGACGCCCTTGCCACGCACCAACTCGAGCGGATAACGGGCGTAGGTGCCCATCACCGCCGACACATCGGAACTGGTTGGGGCCGCGGACACCTTGGATCAGGCAGGGAGTGACGACGATGAAGCAGCACGCTGAGGTGCTGCAGGGGACTCCGAGGAGTTGATGGGAGCGGTGGGACTCGAACCCACAAACCCGAAGGCGCTCGATTTTGAGTCGAGTCCGTCTACCAATTCCGGCACGCTCCCGCGTTGGTGATCTTAGTCCTCAAGCTGAGCTGAGACGGGACCGGTGCTGAACGGCCCCGCCAGGCTCAGGCCGCCATTGGCAGGCTGGTGGGTTCGTCATGGAGACGACGGATCACAGCGCCGACGCCGTTGAGCTTGCCTTCGAGATCGGCATAGCCGCGATCGAGGAATTCCAGGCCGCGCACGGTGGTGGTGCCTTCGGCGGCCAGACCGGCGAGCACCATGGCCGCCGAAGCGCGCAGGTCGGTGCCGTGCACCGGGGCGCCGCTGAGCCGGGCAACCCCCTCGATGAAGGCGGTGTTGCCCTGCATACGGATCGAGGCCCCCATGCGCTGCAGCTCAGCGACGTGCTGGAGCCGATTCTCAAAGATGTTCTCGACGATCATGCTGGTGCCTTCCGCCGTGGCCAGCAGGCTCATGAACGGCGCCTGCAGATCGGTGGGGAAGCCGGGGAAAGGCTGGGTGCGCAGATCGACGGCGGTGATGCGCTTGGCGTCGATCACCACACCGAGGCCGTCGTGCTGAATGCGGCAGCCGACCTCTTCGAGCTTGGTGAGCACGGCACCGAGATGTTCGGGCACCACGGGGGCAACCCGCAGCACTGAGCGGGTGATGGCGGCGGCCAGCAGAAAGGTGCCTGCTTCGATGCGATCGGGGATCACGGCGTAGTCGGCACCGTGCAGGCGCTCGACACCGACGATCGTGATCGTGGGGCTGCCGGCACCGCGGATCTTGGCCCCCATCGCAATCAGCAGCCGGGCCAGATCGATCACCTCGGGCTCCTGGGCAGCGTTGTCGATGGTGGTTTCACCATCGGCAAGAGTGGCTGCCATCATCAGCGTTTCGGTGGCTCCGACGCTGGGGCAATCGAGATGGATGTGGCCGCCGGTGAGGCGATGGCCGCGGCCCGGCACCACGGCGGTGACCACGCCGTGCTCGATCGTGACCTGGGCACCGAGGGCCTTGAGTCCCTTGACGTGCTCGACCACCGGACGGGAGCCGATCTGGCAGCCGCCAGGCAGGGGCACCTGGGCCATACCCATGCGAGCAACCAGGGGGCCGATGCAGAAAAAGCTGGCCCGCAGGCTGTTGACCAGCTCATAGGGCGGAGCGGCCTTGGTGATGTGATCACCGTTGAGATCGATGCTGTCACCACTGCGCTTCACGACCACACCAAGAGCGCCGAGGATTTCACCCATGCCGGTGATATCGGTGAGCGGTGGCACATTGCGCAACCGCAGAGTGTCGCGGGTGAGCAGGCAGGCGGCCATCAACACCAGGGCCGAATTCTTGGCACCACTGACCAGAATTTCACCGGAGAGCGGGCGACCGCCAAGGATTTCAAGCCGAGGCTGTCCCAGGCAGGCGGCCGGAGCCATGTCGACCAGGGAGAGAGTGCTGGAAATTTTTGAGGATGTGGGGACGGCGGTACTGGTCATGGTCGGCTGTCCACACAGATCGTCTGGTTCGGAGATCTTGACAATGAAAGGACACACCGTCTAGGTGGCCGCCACTCAAACTGGCTTGGCCTGACAGCGGGCGCATCGGGCCCACCTGGCTCGACTCCTGGGGAGGGCCCAGGGGGCTGGCGAGCCGGTCGTACGGCCTTGGTCACCACGGTGTTTTATGGTGGTGAGGTCGCGGCGGTTTCCGCAGCGGCGACACGCCCGCGGATGTGGCGGAATTGGTAGACGCGCTAGTTTCAGGTACTAGTGGCAGCAATGTCGTGGGAGTTCAAGTCTCCCCATCCGCATCACCTTCCTCAATGATCGTTCTCAAGATCACCAACGCCTCCGAGTTCATGGCGGCCAAAGTTGGCAAGTTCCTCGAGAGCCTCACGCCTGATGCCTTCGACCAGACCACGGTTGAAGACATTTTGATGCGCAAGCTGATTGAAAATCTTCAGGCTCAGGGCCTCGAAGGTGAGATTGCCGCTGTCAAGGGCCTGGATCTCAAGGACAAGGAGCTGATCCTCCAGGACAAGTTGCATGTCCGCTCCAAGCAGAATTTCTGAATCTGAGCTGATCAGCAGCCGCCGCAACCCGCTGGTCGGCCGGTTGCGCGATCTGCACGAAGCCCGTGGCCGCAGGCAGCAGCAACAGCTGTTGCTGGAGGGCACCCACCTGCTGCAGGAGGCCCTGCGGCTGGATCTCAAACTGGAGGTGGTGCTGGCCACGCCCGAATGGCTCGCCGGCCACGGCCAGCTGCTGGCGGCTCTGCCGCCCCGCACCCGCCTGCAACCAGCCACAGCCGAAGTGCTGGCGGCGGGGGGCCCCCCCCCCCCCCCCCCCGGGGGGGGGGGGCCCCCCCCCCCCCCCC
>CALPMR020000117.1 GCA_943324725.2 Bordetella parapertussis
GGTGGACAACAGCCAGCTGCCAAGGACTGGCCCAGCGACGGGCCTCCTCCAACGGGTAGTGCACATAGCGGCTGATCGGGGAGCAGACATCGCTGAACTCCCGACCCGCTTCCACGACCAGGACCGGGATGGTGGTGTTGAAAGCGCGGATCAGGCGCAGCTCACCACCGAGGTTGGCGCCGAAGTGGCATGGACCGCATCGAGAGAGTGCCGAGAGCAGCGGCTCCCGGTCGGCTTCGATGCGCGGATCACCGGGCGTGATCCAGCTGATCGCACCAGCATCAGACGCAACCATGGATTAAGCCTCAGGCTCACGCCGGGCTAAGACTGCTCGACGCGTGGGCAGCGTGGAATGGTTGACCATGATCCGGCCGCGTCCGACCAAGCTGGCAGGTATTGGGACGATCAGGCCAGGGCCTGCTCCGCACAGTTTGACTTCCCACTCTGGCGCCGCTACTGCGACCTGCTCCACAGCCGCTGGCTGCGCTCATGGCTGAAGAGCCGGACCTTCACCAAGGTGCTCAAGACCGATCTGTTCGAGGAAGCCCTCGGGGATGGTCTGGCGGATGTTCTGGCGAGCCTCACCCTCCCGGGTGGCGAATGCCATGGCGTGGATGTGTCGTCAGTGCTGGCCGCCCAGGCACTGAAGCGTCACCCCAGTCTCAGGGTCCACTGTCGTGATGTGCGCTGCCTGCCGCTGGCCGCCGCGCAGTTCGATCTGGTCGTCTCCGATTCGACCCTCGATCATTTCGCGCATCCCGCCGAGCTCCAGAAGGCGCTGAGCGAGCTGCATCGCGTGATGGCGCCGGGGGGGCTGCTGGCCCTCACCCTCGATAACCCCCAGCATCCGCTGGTGGCGCTGCGGAATTATTTCGGCGGTCCGTGGATGGGCCGAAGCGCCGTGATGCCCTACTTCGTGGGGCACACCCTGGGGTTGCGGCAGCTCTCAGGGGAGCTGCGCGCGCTCGGCTTCGAGCTGCTCTGCGATGGCCACCTGATGCATGCCCCACGCCTGCTGGCTCTGCATCTGAGCCGCCTATGGCCTGCCGAGGGGCCGGCTGCCCACTGGTTCCTCCGGAGCCTGCTGGCCTGCGAGGGGCTCGCCCGACTGCCAACGGCGCGCTTCAGCGGCCACTTTGTGGCGATTCTGGCCCGCAAGCCAACGGGGCCCGCCTCCAGCCCTTGATCACGCTGGGCGATCATGCCCTGTTCAGGCAAGTTTCGCTCCGCTTCCGCCATGGCCGCCGCCCCTTCTGCCGCTTCCGCCACCGGCGCCGTCCGCCCCCGTACCGGCGCTGAGATCCGGGCGGCCTTCCTGGACTTCTTCGAGCAGCGCGGCCATCGGCGCATGGCCAGCGCCTCCCTGGTACCCGAAGACCCGACGGTGCTGCTGACGATCGCCGGCATGCTGCCCTTCAAACCGGTGTTTCTGGGCCAGGCGCCGCGGCCGGCGCCCCGGGCCACCAGCAGCCAGAAGTGCATCCGCACCAACGACATCGAGAACGTCGGTCGCACGGCCCGGCATCACACGTTCTTCGAGATGCTCGGCAACTTCTCCTTCGGTGACTACTTCAAGGCCGAGGCGATCCAGTGGGCCTGGGAGCTGAGCACCGTGGTGTACGGCCTGGATCCCAACAACCTGGTGGTCAGCGTCTTCCGGGAGGACGACGAGGCCGTCGCCATCTGGCGCGACCTGGTGGGGGTGAACCCGAAGCGCATCGTGCGCATGGATGAGGCCGACAACTTCTGGGCCTCGGGCCCCACCGGCCCCTGCGGGCCCTGCTCGGAGATCTACTACGACTTCAGGCCGGAACTCGGCGACGACGGCATCGACCTTGAGGACGACAGCCGTTTCATCGAGTTCTACAACCTCGTGTTCATGCAGTACAACCGCGACGCCGGCGGCACGTTGACGCCCCTGGCGAATCGCAACATCGACACCGGCATGGGGCTGGAGCGGATGGCCCAGATCCTGCAGGGAGTGGCCAACAACTACGAAACCGACCTGATCTACCCGCTGATCGAGACTGCTGCCGCCCTGGCTTCTGTGGACTATCGGGCCCTCGATGGCCAGGGCCAGACCAGCCTCAAGGTGATCGGTGACCACAGCCGCGCCATTACCCAGTTGATCGGCGACGGCGTCACAGCCTCCAATCTTGGCCGTGGCTACATCCTGCGCCGCCTGCTGCGCCGCGTCGTGCGCCATGGACGTCGACTCGGCATCGACAAACCGTTTTTAACGGCGATGGGCGAGGCGGCGATCAGCTTGATGGCCGAGGCCTTCCCCCAGTTGCTCGAGCGACGTGAGGCGATTCTGGCGGAACTGAGCCGCGAGGAGGCCCGCTTTCTCGAAACCCTGGAGCGGGGCGAAAAGCTGCTGGCCGAGGTGCTGGCGGCGCGCCCCAGCCGCATCAGCGGCGCCCAGGCCTTCGAGCTCTACGACACCTATGGCTTCCCGCTGGAGCTCACCGAGGAGATCGCCCAGGAGCATGGCCTGACGGTGGATCTGGCCGGCTTCGAGGCGGCGATGGACGCCCAGAGGCAGCGGGCCAAGGCGGCGGCGGTGAGCATTGATCTCACCCTGCAGGATGCGATCGACCAGCTGGCTTCCGAGCAGGCGGCCACCCAGTTCCGCGGCTACGAGGAGCTGGAACATCCCTGTTGCGTGCTGGCGTTGGTGGTCAACGGCGAACCGGCCGCCTCGGCAAGGGCCGGCGACGCCGTGCAACTCGTGCTCGACAGCACACCCTTCTACGGCGAGGGCGGCGGCCAGGTGGGCGACCGCGGCTTGCTCAGCGGCGCTGGTGCCGGTGACTCCGAGACCGTGATCGTCACGATCGATGGCGTCAGCCGCAATCGCAGTGTCTTCGTGCACAGCGGCCGGCTCGAGCGGGGCCAGCTGGCCGTGGGCGATCTGCTCCAGGCCCGGGTCGATCGGGCCTGCCGCCGCCGCGCCCAGGCCAATCACACCGCCACCCATCTGTTGCAGGCGGCGTTGAAGCAGGTCGTCGATGCCTCGATCGCTCAGGCGGGCTCCCTGGTGGATTTCGATCGGCTGCGCTTCGACTTTCACTGCCCCCGGGCGATCCAGCCGGACGAACTGGAGCAGATCGAGACCCTGATCAACGGCTGGATCGGCGAGGCCCACGAACTCGAGGTTCAGGAGATGGCCCTGGAGCGGGCGCGGGCGGCGGGCGCCGTGGCGATGTTCGGTGAGAAGTACGCCGAGGTCGTGCGCGTCGTCGAGGTGCCCGGCGTGTCGATGGAACTCTGCGGCGGCACCCATGTGGCCAACACCGCCGAGATCGGCCTGTTCAGGATCGTCAGTGAAACCGGCGTGGCCGCCGGCATCCGCCGCATCGAGGCAGTGGCCGGGCCGGCGGTGCTGGCCTATCTGAAGGAACGGGATCAGGTGGTGCGCCAGCTCGGCGATCGTTTCAAGGTGCAGCCCGGCGAGATCGTCGAACGGGTCGCGTCCTTGCAGGAGGAACTCAAGGCCAGCGGCAAGGCCCTGGCGGCGGCTCGGCAGGAGCTGGCGCTGGCGAAGGCGGCGGCCCTGGCGGCCCAAGCCAGCAGGGTCGGCGCGTTTCAGCTGCTGGTTGGACGGCTGGATGGGGTGGAGGGAGCTGGCCTGCAGAGCGCTGCCCAGGGTCTGCAGGAGCAGCTGGGCGCCGGGGCGGCGGTGGTGCTCGGCGGTCAGCCCGATGTCGCCGATGGCGGCAAGGTGGTGCTCGTGGCGGCCTTCGGCCCCGCCGTGATCGCTGCCGGTGTCAAGGCTGGTGGCTTCATCGGCGGCATTGCCCGGCTCTGTGGTGGCGGTGGCGGTGGGCGCCCCAACCTGGCCCAGGCCGGTGGCCGCGATGCGGCGGCCCTCGACGCAGCCCTGGCCGCGGCGGAGCAGGAACTGCAGGGATTGCTGGCGGCGGCCTGAACAGGGCCCGGGCTCCCCGGCCTGTGGTGAGCGGGCTCCGTCGGGCCGGTGGCTGAGTTGATCGATCAACCCAGATGCAGGGTTGATCGATCGATAGGGGCGAGATTCTTCTGGCCTGTCCATGGCCAGATGGGGACAATGGCATGGTGCAAGCCCCGCATCCAATTGGCCCTGTCGTCATCCTGGCCTGAACGGGTTGGCGAGGGCAATGAATCAACTTCCTGGCTTCAGCCAGCGAACCGTGATGCAACGTGCCCCATTGTTCGATAGAGTTCGGCGGATCTGTTTTCTGGACTTCATCATGCTCAAAGGCTCCGATCTGCTCGCCAAGGTGAAGGAACTCGGTGATGTCTCCAAATCCGAGCTCGTTCGCGGCTGTGGTTACGTCAGCACCAAGAAGGATGGCACTGAGCGCCTGAACTTCACCGCCTTCTACGAGGCCCTCCTGGAAGCCAAAGGTGTGAGCCTGGGCGATGGCGGTGGCCAGGGCCGAGGCAAGGGCGGCCGCAAGCTCAGCTATGTGGCCACCGTGCAGGGCAATGGCAATCTCCTCGTGGGCAAGGCCTACACCGCCATGCTTGACCTGGCTCCAGGCGATGAATTTGAGATCAAGCTCGGCCGCAAGCAGATTCGTCTCATTCCTGCAGGTTCCGCCGACGAAGAGGATTGATTTCTTCATCTCGGCTGTCTTGCTTGGGGGATTCGGCTTGGTCGATCCCCCGGCTGGCGGAGGGCTGGGCCGGGGCATGAGCTCTTGCCGTTCGGGCTGCACCTCTCTCGGTGAAGCCCCAGCTCACGGCCACTGAATGCACCACCAGTGTCTAAGGTGGAGGAGGATGACGTTGGCTTTTCTTGCTCGAATTCCCTGCTGCCTTCAATCTCTTCCTGCTACTGGCGATGGGTCATTTCGTCGGTGATTTTGGCCTTCAGGGCGACAGGATGGCCCGCGAGAAGTGCCCCGGTTGCGGCCAGGCTCTCAGCTGGCAATGGTGGCTGACCGCCCATGGCGGCATCCACGCTTTTCTTGTGGCTGTGATCACCGGCATTCCCTTGCTTGGGCTGGCCGAATGGATCGCCCATATCGGCATTGACATCGGCAAATGCCGCAATCTCTGGGGCATGCGCATGGATCAGAGCCTCCACCTTGTCTGCAAGGCTCTCTGGGCTTTGACGGCCATCACACTGGCTTCTGAGCCGGGATGGATTCATTGAGAATCACGCCGGTTCTTCGGGCAGTTGGGCGCATGGCCGTGCGTCGATTCCCGTTGCCGCTCCGCTGAACCGGTTCGCTGTGGTGATCCGTTCCGGGCGTTCAGCGGTGAGCGTCGCGGCCCGGCTGATCGCGCCTCAGCCGCCGCGCACCGCCAGAAACAGGGTCTTCATCGTGTCGATCAGGACGTTGGACTGGGCTTCGATCTGGTCCTTGCCCAGGCTTTCGAGCTCCGCCTGCCGGGCACCGACCAGGCTGGCCAGGCGCTCCAGCAGGGCGGGATTTTCCTGCAGCAGCTCGCGCACGATCGGCCGTCCGACCCGCAGCAGCAGGCATTCCTCCAGCGTCCTGACCGTGGCGCTGCGGGGCGCATCGAGAAACAGGGTCATCTCGCCGAAGACGTCGCCTGGGTGCAGTTCTCGCACCGAGATCGAGCGGCCTGCCGCCACTTGTTTGATCACCTCGACGCGCCCGCGCAGCAGGTGATAGAGCGATTCGCCCTCGCTGCCTTCCACCACCACGGCTTCGCCCGGGCCGTAGGCGAGCAGTTGGCTGCCTTCCACCAGTTGCTGGATCTGGGCTGGATCGAGTTCGGCGAAGACGCCATGACCGGCCAGGGCGTGGCAGCAGGCCTCCCGGTTGGGCGGCTGGGCCAGGTCGGCGGGGACGGCCGAACGCCGCCGAGCGAGCTCCCGCACCGGGTAGGGAATGGTCTGGCCTTCCCGCCTGAGGGCATACCAGATCTGTTCGAGCAGATCGCTGCGCAGATCGACCATGGCCTGGTCCCCCGGCTCCCGTTGCCAGGCCTGCAGCTCGTAGGTGATGGCGCTCTCGTCGAAGGCCTTGATCCGCACCCGGGGAGGGGGATCGGCGAGCACCTTGGGATGGTGCCTCACCACCTGATCCAGCAGGGCCAGGGCCCGGGCGGGCGGGAAGTCGTAGTCCAGGCCGATCGTGAACCGATCGCCGGAGGAGCCATAGCGGGAGCGGTTGGTGTGAATCTCAGCGGTGATCTTGCTGTTGGGCACCACCAGCAGATAGCCATCCATGGTGCGCAGGGTGGTGTCGCGCCAGGTGATCGAGGTGACGAGGCCCCGCTGTCCCCCGGGCACCTCCAGCCAGTCGCCGATCACGAAGTCGTCATCGAGCTGCAGTTCGAGGCCGGAGAACAGATCCTTGAGCGGCTCCTGGGCCGCCAGGCCGATGACGGCCGTCAGCACGGCGGAGGTGGTCACCAGGCCCACCAGATCGAAGCGGGTCGACTGGCGGACGACCAGCACCGTCACCAGGCTCCAGCTCCCCAGGGTCAGCAGCTGAATCAGCAGCGCCGGCGGCTGGCTCCACCAGCGCAAGCCTCCCGGCAGCTCCAGCAGGGCCCAGATCAGCAGGCGGATCGCCGCAAAGGTGAGCAGCAGGTCGTCGGCAATGGCATACCAGAGCCGGTAGCTGGCTGGCAGGGGCGGCAGGGGCAGGCTCTGCATCACCGCCCAGGCCGACACCGCCACCAGCGGCAGCCTCCAGGGCGGCAGGGGCAGGTGACGGAGCAGGGCAATCCGCCGGATCAGCAGCAGGGCGGCGAAGGCGGCGAACGCCTGGATCCAGATCTCGACCACATGCATGACAGCCGTGCTGGCGCTCGGTTCGCCCCATCCTGACGGTCCCGGCGGCTGTCGCGGAGCTGGCGTGGTGGCTGCGACGTGGCGGCTGGCAGCCAGCGCGGGCAGGCTGGAAGCGACCCTGACCATCGGCAGCCATGTTCGTCGTCCGCCAGGCTCCTGCTCTGCAGGTGCTGTTCCGTCGTTGTCGGCTGCCTGGGTTCACGGCTGGTGCTGCAGGGCAGACGGCTGTTGCCGCAGGGCAGAGAGCTGGTGCCGTGGCTCTGGCGGCGGCCGTCTTGTTGCCGGGGCTGGCCGCCCGGGCCGAGGTGCAGCTGCGCTGTGAGGGCACCCAGCTGGAGGCCCGCGGCAGCGCCGAGCAGCCCCGTCCGATCCGCCGGCTGCAGTTCTCTCTCTCGCTGGAGGCCGAGGCCGCCAACACCGATGGCGCCCTGTCCGAACTGCAGCGACGCCTGGCGGCCGTGCGTTCTGCCTTGCAGCGGCTGGAGGTGCAGGAGTTCCGGGCCAGTTCCCCCAGCACCTGGCAGCGCCCTGCCGAGACCGGACGTCCGGCGGCGGTTCAGGCCAGCCTGCAGATCACGGGCCGGCTGCAGCCGCTGCGGTTGCAGCCGCTGATCCGGCAGGTGGGGGCCCTGGCCGGGGTGCGGCTGTCGCCGGTGAGCACCGAGGCCGATCCGTCCCAGGACGCCAGCGTCCGTCGCGAGCTGCTGCGCCGGGCCTATCGCGATGCCCAGGCCCAGGCCCGGGAGCTGGCCAGCGTGATCGGCGCTCCCCGCCTGCGCCCTCTGGAGGTGGTGCTGGATGGCAGCGAAAACCGGCCGCTGATGATGCGGGCCGTCGCCGCCGATGCCGCGCCGCCCCCCTTTGATCCGGCCGAACTGCCTCCCCCACTGGATCGCCTGACGATGTTGGTGCGTTTCTGTGCCGAGTGATGGCCGGGGTGGGACGCCCAGAATGGGGCTCTGCAGGTGCTTCGCCATGCCGTTGGCTTTCCGGATCTCTTGCCAGCGTTCCAGGGCCGCTCTTCTGCCGGGCCTTCTGGCCCTGACGCTGCTGCTGGCCCCGGCGGCCCGGGCGGCCGAATCGGCGGAGGTGCAGGAAATTCTCGATGGCAGGGAGTTTTACATCGATCAGAAACAGGCCAGGGTCAAGGAGAAGGCCCAGGCACCCCAGCAGATCAGCACCCAGAACAGCCGTGGCCAGATCCGCTTTGAGGCCGGTGCGGTCGGCCGGCTCAACCGCTTCTCGATCTTGCGGCTGGGTCAGGGCTGTTTTCTGGTCGATCGCGGCCAGATTCTGGTCTCGGGCAAGCAGAGCGGCTGCACCCGTTCCGCGCGCCTGAGCGTGCGCGGCACCAACTACCTGCTGGAGGTGAAGGACAACGGCGATTCCGAGCTCTCGGTACTGGAGGGTTCGGTGCAGGTGGAACCCCTGCGCGATGGCCAGCCCACCGGTGCGGCGCCGGCCAAGGTCCAGGCGGGTCAGCGCCTGCGCCTGTCGCCCGAGGGGGTGGTGCTGACCCTGGTTGCCCTGAGTTCGGGGGACTACAGCAGCATCCTCTCCGGCCCGCTGTTTGAAGGGTTCCGATTGCCTCTGCCCGCCGCCGAGGCCCTCGACAGCTATCTGCGCGCCCATGTGCCGGGGGTGTCGCTGCCGTCGTTGCCGCTGACGCTGCCATCGCTGCCGATCAGCCTGCCGCGCTTCTTCTGAAGGCGATGACGGTGGCCGTGATCACACCCTTGGATTCCCGCCGAATGCTGGCCAGCTTCCGCTGGTCCATGGACCCTGGGCCTGTGCGGCATCGGGGGTGCTCGTGAGACCCACCAAGGCGTTGAAGCGGCCCGTCACCCTGGTGATCCTCAGTGCCCTGGTGGTGGGCTGGAGCGGTGCCA
>CALPMR020000118.1 GCA_943324725.2 Bordetella parapertussis
AGCCCACATAGAGGCGGTTGTTGGTGGAGGTGACCCAATCGCAGAACTGGTTCCACGCCGAGGCGCCGGAGCGCTGTTGGATTGTGGCGGTCATGAGGTCGAGAGGTGATGTCCGCGATGCCAGGTCGAGTGGCCTGGATCAGGGACGGGATGGAAGGGCGGAATCCCGCCAAAGCGAATGTAACGGAAGATTGCGCGCTTTGTAAAGCGGCCTTCATGAAGAAAATCGGAGGGCCGCCAGTCCCTGGTCAGGGCCTGGCTCCTGGCCAGGGACTGGCGGCGTTGCTAGGAGGAGGCCAGCCCAGGCCCGCTTCGCCGATGCCCATCCGAGTTCCCCTCTCCCAGCGACCCGGATCCGGCGGAGCCCGGCGGGTGGGGCCCGCGGCCCTGGCCCGCTGCCCTGGCCTGGCCTGGCCTGCCGCCCTGGCCCTCAGCGCAACCCTGCTCCTGGTCGGCTGTGAGAAGAAGCCCAGCCTGGAAAGCCAGCGCATCGACCAACTCGAGTTCAAGATCCAGCAGCTCGAGAGCCGCCTCAACAAGGTGTCGGCCCAGCACCCCGCCCCGAGCAACGGCAAACAGCCGGTCGGCCGGATTACATCGCTCACCTACCGCACCGGCAGCAGCGAGAATCGACTGCGCATCTACTGGGCTGATGGCAGCCAGAGCGATCTGGAATGCACCCAGGAACAAACCACCCTCGCCTGCGGCTGACGATGAATCCTGTTGACCACCGTGGCCCCGATCAGCGGCATCTCGTCCGTGGCCTGTTGCTGGCGGGCTTGCTGCTCGCCCCCGTCGTCGTGGTGCCGCAACTGGCCATCACCCCCGCCCGGGCGCAGCAGCAGCAGTACCAACCCCGCTTCAGCACCCTGCGGGCCGTCAATCTGGCCCGCATGCGAGCCGAAACGATCAACGGCGGGCTGATTGTCTATCGCGCCCAGCGCTGCATGTTCGAAGACAATGGTGGTCCTTGCCTGGTGAGCAGCAATGCCAACGGCATCGTCTTCCGCTTCCTGGGAGGGCCTCCGGGCTGGCAGGAGCAGAACCAACCAGCCACGGTTGAAAGCGAGATCCTGATTTCTGCCGATGGCCGTCAGGTGCTCGAGGTGCTGTACAACGGCAAACCCCGTCAGCTCAACTGAATCGCACCAACGGCCCTGGCGTGGCCCGAGTCCGGTCTGCTCAGGACTCGGGGATCAGCTGCGCCGCCAGCTCGGCCAGGGCCTCCCCCCAGCACTGCTGCACCGGCCAGCGGCGCCGTCGGGTGAGGCTCAGGGCAATGCCTTTTTCACCGTAGGCCGCCTCGTTGATGAACACGGGCCAGACGGGCTCACGGCTCAACCCGTGCGGTGGCTCGTAGACCAGGGTCGCGCCGGCTTCGCTCAGGAACAGGGGATCACCGGGCAGCAGCGGTTGCCAGTCCCGGCCCTGGATCCGTGGATGGATCACACCCCGCGGTGCACCATCGCCATGGCGGGGTAGATCCAGGCTGCAGAGGTGGTGGTGCAGCACCAGCTCCCGTGGCAGCCGCAGCCGGCCGCGACGGGCCTCAGCCAGCACCTCCAGGGCCGACTCCAGGGCCAGACGCGTCTGCCGCAGGATGGTTGGGTGGACAACGCCCTGGGGCACCGGGCCCACCTCGATCACCAGGCCGCAGGGCCAGCGCTCCACCAGATAGCCCGTCTGGGCCGCATCGGCCTCATGCAGATAGATGGGCAGGCCAAGGCGGCCCTGCAGGCCGGCGGCCAGGGCCAGATCCGCCGGCCGCTGCCCGTAGACCACCAGGCTGTTGCCCATGCTGGCCGTGGTGCTGTGCAGATCGAGCGCCACCAGGCAGGGCTCGCTCCCTTCCCTGCCGTGGTCGGCCAACAGCTGTCGGGCCCGCACCGTCTCCAATTCCAGGGCAGCGGCATCAGCGAGGCGAACCGCATCGAAGCTGCGGTTGAGATCCCGCTCCAGATAGCGCCGACCCGCCGAGCGGGCTTCGGGATTGCCGATCGCCAGCATCAGGGCCAGGTCGCTGACGGGTCGGTGGCTGGGATCCCGCCGCCAGGCATCGATCAGCCAGGGGCCATTGAGCTCGTTGCCGTGGGTGCCGGCCACCACCAGCACCTTGCCCGCCCTGATCTCGCCCGCCACCATCTGCTGCTCAGGAGCCTGGAGCCCCAGCCTGACGCAGGAATCGGCCGCCGGCGAAGATGGCAGACCAGAGTGAGCCGATGCGACCTCCAGCCGCCCTGATCCGAACGGCCCGAGGGCTGTGGCACTGCCAGTGGCAGCAGTTGATGGGGGGCCTGGCGCCGGCCGATGCCGCCGGGCGCTACCGGCGGCCGGCCGGGGCCTTCACGACCCTGCCGCCGCTGCCGGCGAACGCCGCCACGGCCGGCAGCCACGTCCTTATCGTCGGGCGGAGTTGCCCCTGGGCCCATCGGGCCTGGCTGGTCCACAGCCTGCGAGGGCTTTCCGACAGCATCGATCTGCTGGTGGTGGAGCCGGATCCGGCGGCCGGTCGCTGGCGCTTCGTCGAACCGTTCGAGGGCTGCAGCACCCTGGCGCAGCTCTACCGACGCAGCGGCGGCGATCAGCGTCAGCCCGCCACCGTGCCGGCCCTGTGGTCGCGGCAGGAGCAGCGGATTCTGGTGAACGAAAGCGCCAGGCTGATCGAACTGCTCGATCGCTGGCCGGCGGCGCCAGAGGCCCGCCAGCTCGCCCCCGAATCCCAGCAGGAGGCGATCCAACACTGGCGGCACCGATTCCAGGACGACGTCAACGACGGGGTTTACCGCTGCGGTTTCGCCCGCAACCAGGCCGCCTACGACGAAGCCGAATCGGCCCTGTTCCTGGCCCTGGAGGAAGCCGATCAGGCCCTGCTGGAGCAGGAGCGGCGTGGCGAAGCCTGGCTCTGTGGCCCCGAACCGAGCCTGGCCGACGTGGTGCTGTTCCCCACCCTGATCCGCTTGGAGCTGGTCTACGCACCCCTGTTCGGCTGCAGCCGCCTGCCCCTGGGGCAGCTGCCGGCCCTGGGGCGCTGGCGCGCCCGCTTCTTCGCCCTGGCCGGAGTGAGCGACACCTGCTGTCCTGAGGCCTGGCGCGCCGATTATTTCGGAGCCCTGTTTCCGCTCCATCCCTCCGGCATTGTCCCGGCGGGGCCCGATCTGAGCAGACTGGTGAACAGTCAGCTCGTCCTATGAACACCAGCAGCAGCGATCCGGTCTTTGAAGGGGTCTTCGGGACGTACACGATCACTGAGCGCGACCGGCGGGAGGTGCTCGGCTATCGGCTGGCGCTGACGGCGGTGGCCGTCGGCCAGCTCGGCCTGCTGTGGCAATGGCGCCAATTCGGGCCCGAGCTGCTCTGGCCCTGGCTGCTGCTGATGGCGGCGGGCATGGGCCTGGCCCTGCAGTGGATCCACATCTATCTGCGGCCGCTGCACCAGCCCCTGAAGCTGTTCTGGCTGCTGGGCTGTGCCGGTGGACTGGTGCTGGCCTGGCGCCTGGGACCGGCGGCGATGCTGCCGTCACTGGCCAGCCAGCCGCTCTGGATCCTGGCGATCGGTCCCTTCTTCGCCGCACTCACCGGCGTGGGCTTCAAGGAGTTCTTCTGCTTCCGCCGGCCGGAAGCTGTCGGCGTCACCCTGCTGCTGCCGCTGGCTCTGCTGGGCCGCCTCAGCGGCCTGCTGGATCCAGCTGCCACCCTCGACCTGCTGGCGCTGGAAAGTGCCCTGCTGCTGGTGCTTTGTCTGCGCAAGTTCCCGATGGCCGCCGCCGCCGATGTCGGCGACAAGAGTGTCTTCACCCATCTCGAGCGCCAGCGCGCTGACCTCGCTGCCGAGGCTTCGTGAGTCTGATCAGCCTGGTGGGGGCGGCCAAGGACTTCGGCCTGCGCACCCTGTTCGCCGATCTTGACCTGCATGTGGGCGAGCGCGATCGCCTCGGCCTGATCGGCCCCAATGGCGCCGGCAAGAGCACCTTGCTGAAGGTGCTGGCCGGCCGCGAGCCCCTTGATCGGGGCGAACGGCGCTGCTCCAGCCGTCTCAATGTGGTGCTGCTCGATCAGGAGCCCGATCTCGATCCCACCCAGACGGTGCTCGAACAGGTGTTCGCCGGCAGTGGCGAGCGCATGGGCCTGATGCGCGAGCACGGCCTGCTCAGCCATCAGCTGGCTGAAACCCCGGAGGACGAGCGGCTGCTGTCCCGCTTCAGCGATCTGCTCCACCGCATGGATGCCTGCCAGGCCTGGGACCTGGAGCGGGAGTGCCATGAGGTGCTCGAACGGCTCGGCATCGGCGATGTGCACCGGCTGGTGGCCGAACTCTCCGGTGGCAACCGGCGGCGGGTGGCTCTGGCGGCGGCTCTGGTGGCCCAGCCCGAGGTGCTGCTGCTCGATGAACCCACCAACCATCTCGATGCCGATGGCGTCGAGTGGCTGCAGGGCTGGCTGGATCGCTATCCAGGTGCCCTGGTGCTCGTCACCCACGATCGCTATCTGCTGGATCGGGTGACGCGGCGGATCGTGGCGGTGGAGCGGGGTGAGGCCCGCCGCTATGAGGGCAACTACGGCACCTATCTGGCCCGCCGGGCCGAGGAGGACGACGCCGAAGCCGCCACGGCCGCCAAGTTTCGCGGCGACCTGCGCCGGGAGCTGGCCTGGCTGCGCCAGGGACCCAAGGCCCGCAGCACCAAGCAGAAGGCCCGCCAGCAGCGCATCGAGGCGATGCGGGAGCAGCCGCTTCGCCAGGGCCGCGGCGCCGTCAGCATGGCGGCCACGGCCCGACGCATCGGCAAGCAGGCGATCACGGCCGAGAATCTGGCTGTCCATGCCGGCGAGCGCCCCCTGCTGACGGATTTCAGCTACGACTTCAGCCCCGAAGACCGGGTGGGGATCATCGGCGCCAATGGGGTGGGCAAGTCGACGCTGCTGGAGGTGATCGCCGGCCTGAGGGCGCCCTCAGGCGGCAGCCTGGAGCTGGGCAGCACCGTCAAGCTCGCCTATTTCGATCAGCACAGTTCGGTGCTGCTGGGGGAAACGGGCCGCGATGGCCGGCCCGCCGATCGCAGACCGGCCGATCGCCGTCTGGCGGAACGCAAGGTGATTGATGTGGTGCAGGAGGCGGCCAGCCGGGTGGAGGTGGACGGCCAGGAGCTGAGCGCCTCCCAGCTGCTGGAGCGCTTCCTGTTCCCACCGGCCCAGCAGCACCAGCCGGTGGCCAAGCTCTCCGGCGGCGAGCGGCGGCGGCTGCACCTCTGCCGCCTGCTGATCGAGGCGCCGAATGTGTTGCTGCTCGATGAGCCCACCAACGATCTCGACGTCCACACCCTGGGGGTGCTGGAGGAGTTCCTCGAAGACTTCCGCGGCTGCGTCGTGGTGGTCTCCCACGACCGCTGGTTCCTGGACCGGACCGTGGACCGGCTGTTCTGCTTCGAACAGGGGCGCCTGCAGCGCTTTGAAGGCAACTACAGCGCCTACCTGGAGCGGCGCCAGACCCTGGCGGCTGAGGCCTCACGCCGGCCAGCCAGCGCCGCCGCCGGATCGAAACCCGTCAGATCAGGTCCAGCTGCTGTTGCCGATTCAACAGCGAATGTCCTTTCAACAGCTGATTCGCCGTCAACATCTGATTCGCCGTCAACAGCCAACTCCAGATCGAGCCCAACAGCGACTGCGGCCAGCACAGCGCCCGCGGCTGAACCAGCTCCTGGGGCTGCTGGGGCTGCGTCGCTGTCCCCAGCCCAGCCAGCGGCCCGTGCAACAGCGGCCAGCGGCCCAGCCATCCAGTCCGGCCAGAGTCAGGCCCCCCGAGCCTCGCGCCGCCGCAGTTTCAAAGAGAGCCGCGAACTGGAGCGCATCAACACCGAGCTGCCGCTCTCGGAGGCCAGGCGCCGTGAGTTGGAATCGCTGCTGGCCAGCGGTGGCGGCGATTACACCCTGATTGAGGGCCTCACCCAGGAGCTGGCGAAGCTGTTGGAGCAGATCGCCACGGCCGAAGAGCGCTGGTTGCTGCTCAGCGACCTGGCGGAGTGAACCACCCCCCCATCAGGGGCCCACAACCCCGGCAGGGGAGCCGCACCGAGCTCCGGCAGAGCCTGCGCTGCCGGAGGGCGTGATCGGGCCAGGGCCTCAGCACACCTGGATCCTGCCTCTCCTCTGCTCGCCCCTTGCAGACACCCCACCACCCCCCAGAACGATCAGTCCCGTCGATACCCCGAACGTCAAGATCCGCTCGATCGGCGCGCTTCAGCCCTGGCAGGATCAGGGATCCTTTGCCTGAGCACGGCCACGCCGGAGATCAGACGCCCGGGCCGTTCCTGGATTGACTTGCGGGACGCTGCAACGGGAGCTGGTTGCGATCAAGCTTGGTGGCTGGCTGTCCAGCCAGGTGAGATTGCCGGTCTCAGATCGAGACCTTGCGCCGGCAGTGTCGTTGCAGTGAAGCCAAGGGGATCGATCGCAGATCGGGCGAGCGGAGATTGTTCGACCACTGCACGCCGGCATCGTGCTGCCAGCACGGCCCGACAGGCGGGCCTGACAGGCGGGCCTGAGAGGCGGGCCTGGCGGGGGCGCCCTTCGGCTTCTAGCGGGGCCCGGCTGATTCGGAGGCAACGCTGCTGTTTGTCAACGGTGATGAGCGCCAGCAAACAAGAACCCTCGGCCGCTCGACTGAGCCCCGTATGGTGGGCCCGGTAAATTCCGGCACCTTCGGTCCGGTGTCTCCATGAAAAGCATCGACGATCACATCGAGAAGGACAAGGTCGAGATTGAAGCCGCGCGGGCCGAGGGCAACCAAGGCAAGGTGCGGCACCTCGAAGAGGAGCTTCAGGGCCTCAAGGAGTACAAGGAGCACCATCCCGAAGACAACCACGACCCCAGCCCCCTGGAGGTCTACTGCGATCTCAACCCCGAAGCCCCTGAGTGCCGGGTCTACGACGACTGATTTCAGCTGTCTGCGGCGGTGAGTTCCTCGCTCCTGTTCTTCTGGAGCCGGGGATCTCCCGCCACTCCATCCGCATCCGAAACAAAGGCTGAGCCCAACCCGATCACGCCGCCCTGCGCGTCAGTCCTGACGGCGGCATCGTCGACACCAAGTTGGTCCCACACCGCTGCCTTGAGAGGCTCCAGCCCCTGGACCATGGCCGCAGAAATGGCCAGGGTGGTGGTGATGCCGACGTCAAGTCCGTGGGCCCTGAGCTGCTCCATGGCCTCCGTCAGCTCCTCGGCATCCAGTAATTCGATTTTGTTGAGCACCAGCAGCCGAGGCCGCTGGGCCAAGCCATGGCCGTAGGCCAGCAGTTCCTGCTCCACCACGTCCACATCGGCGAGCAGGTCGTCACAGCCGGCATCGACCAGGTGAATCAACAGCCTGGTGCGCTCGATGTGGCGCAGAAAGTCGTGACCCAGTCCGGCCCCCTGAGCGGCGCCGGCGATCAGCCCGGGGATGTCGGCGAACACCGTGCCATCGCCACTGGGGCGACGCACGACGCCGAGATTGGGCACCAGGGTGGTGAAGGGATAGTCGGCGATCTTGGGCCGGGCGGCCGAGAGCACGGAGATCAAGGTGCTCTTGCCGGCGTTGGGCAGGCCGATGATGCCCACCTCGGCCAGCAGCTTCAGTTCCAGCTGCAGCAGCCACTCCTCGCCGTCCTTGCCCTCGGTGGACTTCTCCGGTGCCCGGTTGCGATTGCTGAGGTAGTGGGCGTTGCCCAGGCCGCCGCGGCCGCCGGCGGCCGCCAGCCGCTCATCGCCGGGCTCGGTGAGATCCCCCAGCAGGATGCCGGTGCGACAGTCCCGCACTTCGGTGCCGCAGGGCACCTTGATGATCAGGTGATCGCCGCCGGCGCCGCTGGAGCGGTTGGCGCCACCACGGCGGCCATCCTGGGCCGGGAACAGCCGTTTGTACTTGAAATCCAGCAGGGTCTGGAGGTTGGCATCCGCCCGCAGCAGCACGTTGCCGCCGCGGCCGCCATCGCCGCCGGAGGGGCCGCCGGCAGGGACGTATTTCTCGCGCCGGAAGGCGACGATGCCATCGCCGCCGCGCCCGGCGCGGACTGCGATTCTGGCCTGATCGATGAACTGCATTGGCCCAACCCTAGGATCCACCCGTCGCTGCGCCCGCTTGGCCGAGGTTCGCTTTCAACAGGTCGGCAAGACCTACCCCCCCCGCCAGGGCAGCCACAGCGGCGGCGCCCCTGTGGAAGTGCTGCGCCAGCTGGATCTGCAGATCGACGACGGCGAATTCCTGGTGCTGGTGGGCCCCTCCGGCTGCGGCAAGAGCACCCTGCTGCGGCTGCTGGCCGGGCTGGAGACCCCCAGCAGCGGCGAGATCTTTGTGGGCGGCCGGCCCGTGAGTCGGTTGCGGCCGGCCCAGCGCGATGTGGCGATGGTGTTCCAGAGCTATGCGCTCTATCCCCACCTGAGCGTGGCCGACAACATCGGCTTCGGCCTGCGCCGCAGCCACCCGCGCAGCCCCCTGCAACAGCTGCAGGACAGCCTGCACCGAGGCAGTCGCCAGCTGCCCCGTCCGCTGCGGGTGCCTTCGGCCCGTGAGGAGCGGGTGGAACGGCGCATCGCCGAGGTGGCGGCCACCCTGGAGCTCGAAGCCCTGCTGCAGCGCCTGCCGAAGGAGCTTTCCGGCGGCCAGAA
>CALPMR020000119.1 GCA_943324725.2 Bordetella parapertussis
CGCTACTGGGGCCAGGGCACCTGGACCGACTACGCCAGCGAGATCCATCGCCGTGGTGTCGAAGCGATCGGGGCTTGAGCCCAGGGCGGCAGCGGGGTCCCTTGGCAAGGCCAGGGTCAGAGACCAACTCGCGCCGCCAATCAGGACGCAGCCCCGGGGCTATGTCCTGATTGGTGGCATGTCGAGAAGACCGATACGTTTTTAAATTGAGATGGCCGACCAGCTCCCCACTCCTGAACAGATGGCGGCCTGTCTTCACGCCTGGCGTGAGGAAGCACCGCAGGATGGGGTGGGAATTGCACGTGTGCGCTGTGACATCGCCTGCAGCCAAGCTCCGCCGAAGGTGGCCAGAGATGCAGGACTCAGCCATGAGAGTCATTACCGCTACCTCAATGCCGATGGTAATCCAAGTGTTGCAACTGTCCTCAACGTCATCAAGGCATGGGGACTGAGGCTTCTGGCCCTCAGCTTGGCAATCGATCTCCAGTGCGCTATCTGAAGAGAGCCAGCTTTGAATACTCTTGAATGCTCTGGACCGACATCGTCAAACCTGGCTGCAGCAGCGTTTAATGATTCCCACAAATTCCGCCGTCCTCAGCGACTGATCAAAGGCCCGCACGATTCGTCCATCCCCGTCTTGCCAGCACCAGCCCCACTGAACAGCCGGCCCCTCGTCGCTTCAGGCTGCTGTTGCTGAACCGGCCGGACCCGGATCACGGCTCGATGAGCATCATGGTGGCAATGGCATTAGGGACACCCTGAACAGCGCGGTGGCAACGAGGGAGGCCGGGGTGATCGATGTGATCGGCACGGATGCCGGCGGCCTGGCGGGCCTGCCCGCCGCCAGCCTGGTGCTGCTGCGTGAGGCCCTCCTGGTGGTGGCCCCGGCGCGGCTGCTGCCGGAGCTGGCCCCGTGGTGGCAGGCCGAGCAGGTGGCCGGACGAGTGCCTGCAGGAAGCCCCTGTCCCGAGCTGCTGGCCAGCGACAAGCCCGAGCAGATCTTCGGGCCGCTGGGCGAGGCTCTGGCCGGCGGCCAGCGGGCGGTGCTGCTGGCCAGCGGCGATCCCCTCTGGTTCGGCATCGGCCGGCTGCTGTTGCAGGTGTTCCCATCCGAGCGGCTCTGCTTCCACCCGGCCCCCTCCTGCCTGCAGCTGGCCTTTGCTCGCATCGGTCGGCCCTGGCAGGACGCCAGCTGGCTGAGCCTGCACGGCCGCGATCCCGAACCGCTGGCAGCTGCTTTGCAGAAGCGCCCCCCCGCCCTGGCGGTGCTCACCGACCCCGGTCGCGGCGGCGCGGCGGCGGTGCGCGAACTCCTGCGGGCCTCGGGACTGGAGGCCGCCTACGCCTTCTGGTTGTGTGAACGGCTGGGCCATCCGGCGGAGCGGGTGCAGCGCCTCACCCGGCACGATCCGCTGCCGGCCGATCTCGATCCCCTGCATCTGGTGTTGCTGCTGGCGGAGCCTGCTCCTCCCCCGCATCCCCAGCAGCTGCCCCTGTTCGGCCTTGCCGATGGCCTCTGGCTGCAACATGCCGACCAGCCCGGCCTGATGACCAAGCGGGAGGTGCGCATTCAGTTGCTGGCCGATCTGGAGTTGCCGGCAACGGGCGTGCTCTGGGATGTGGGGGCCGGCGTCGGCTCGGTGGGTCTGGAGGCGCTGCGGCTGCGCCCGGGCCTGGCCCTGTGGGCGCTGGAGTGCCGTGCCGGCGCCGCCGCCCTGATCCAGGCCAATGCCCGGCGGCTTGGGGTGCAGCCGGCGGGGGTGGTGGAAGGATCCGCCCCTGAGGCTCTGGGGCCGTTGCCGGATCCGGATCGGGTGCTGCTCGGCGGCGGCGGCCGGAATCGGGCGGCCGTTCTGGACGCCGTGTTGCAGCGGTTGCGGCCCGGGGGACTGGTGGTGATTCCCCTGGCCACCGTTGAGGCCCTCGCCGAGCTGCGGCCACGGCTGGAGCAGGCGGGGCTGGTGGTCAGCGTCAGCCAGCATCAGGCCTGGCGCGGGGCGCCCCTGGCCGATGGCACCCGCCTGGCGCCGCTCAATCCGGTGCTTGTGCTCAGCGGCCGGAAGGGCTGAGTGCAGGGCTGAGAGACTCGAGGCGAAGGGCCGTGCCGATGCCGATGCCCAGCGCCGCCGCCTGGCCTGCGCCGATCTCCAGCACCCCATCCACCGCTACATCGGGCCCATAGCTGCGGCAGGGCAGGCGCATGCAGGGGGCGGCCGGCGCCACGACCTGGATCACCCGCCCAGCCCTGAGGAACAGCATGTCCAGCGGCTCCGGGGTCTGGTGCATCCAGAAGCGGGCGACCGCCGGCGGCTCGTACCCGAACCACATGCCGTGCAGGGGTGGCAGGGGGCCGCGGCGCTGCAGCCCCATGGCGTACTGCCGGTCGCTGCGGGGCACCTCCAGCGCGATGCAGACCGGCCGACCCGCCGGGGTTGCTTCAAGACAGGCGCGGGCCGTGATCGGCAGCTGCTGGGGAGGGAGGCCGGCAGCGGCGGGGGCGATGGCTGGGGCGGCGGCCCTGGCGGCGGTCCAGGAAGCGGCGAGAGGAGCGAGCGCCAGCAGGGAGGCGCAGACCAGCCAGGGAACGGCCTGCAACCGGTGCCAGGCCGTCAACCGGGCAACCGCCGTCGGCGACGGGCCAGGTGTGGGCAGGCGAACAGCTGGTTGCAAGGGAACGGCCAGTTGGGTGGTGGTGGCATTGGGCGATGGCAGGGCCGGATCCGCAGGAACAGCTCCTGGCGAGGATGCGGTCGTCGTGGGCTGAGCAGCCTTCCGCTCCGTTGTCCGAGGCCGAGCTGTCCGCTGTCCATCGCGGCGGCTGCCAGTCCCGGCCCGGGTATCCATCACCCTCATTGCCGCTGCCGCGGCGGCCGCGTCTCCCCCAGGCAGTACCCCTCACCGCGCACGGTGTGAATCAGGCGGTCTTCGCCTCCCTCCTCCAGCTTCTGGCGCAGGTAGCGCACATAGACCTCGATCACGTTGCTGGCACTGGCGGGTTGATCGTCCCAGATTTCCGAGAGGATCTGTTCGCGGCTGACCACCTCGTCCCGGTGGCGCGCCAGCAGCAACAGCAGTTCGTACTCACGGGACGTCAGCGCCAGGGTTCGCTGGCCCCGCTTCACCTGGCGGCTGGCGGGAAGCAGCTCCAGATCCGCCACCTGCAGCCAGGCCTCCGCTGCGTGGCGCCGGTTCAGCTGGAGGTTGAGATGCAGCCGCAGGCGGGTGAGCAGGTCGCTGGGGCCCAGCGAACACAGCCAGAAGTCATCGGCGCCGCTGGTCAGGGTGCGGCAGCGGTTGGCCACCGTGTCCTGATCGATGCCCAGCAACACCGGAATGGCCCCCCAGCGCCGGCGCAGCGCGGCGATCTGGCGATCGCTGCCGGGGGAGAGGATCACCGCCTGCGGGCCTGGAGCCACCTGAGGCTCAGCCGCCTCTGGAAGCCCGGCGGAGCTGGAAAGCCTTACCTGGGAGGGCAGCAGAGGGGCATAGCCGGAAATCGCCAGCCGGGAGGCCAGCGACTCCGCCTCGACCCCCACCAGCAGCACCGCCGGGCTCATGGCGCTGGCTCCACCGCATCGAGGCCGTTGCCGGGTTTGGCCACATGGGGCAGGCCCCAGCCCAGCTTGTTGCGCAGCACCTGGAAAAACTCATGGTCCGCCAGCCGCACGAACCGCACCGGCTGCTCGCTGCGCCGCACCAGCACCCGGTCTTCGGGCCAGATGTAGCAGCCGGCGCTGCCATCCACCACCATCATCAGCCGCTCCGGTGTGGCCGGAAACACGGTGACCGGCTCCTTGTCGCTGAACACCAGGGCCCGCGAAGCCAGGGAATGGGCGGCGATCGGCGTCAGCTGCAGCACCGGACAATCGGGGGTGATCACCGGCCCACCGGCACTGAGGGCATAGGCGGTGGAGCCCGTCGGGCTGGAAAGGATGACACCGTCGGCGGCGATATCCACCGGTGCATGGCGACCGATGGCGATCTCGAAGTGACACATGCTGGTGAGCGGCTCGCGGTGCAGGGCCATCTCGTTGAGGCACAGCACTTCCCAGCGCCGTTGCTCGCCCCGCATCACGCTCACCACCAGCAGCGATCGCTCCTCGACGCTCCATTGCGAGGCGATCACCTGGTCGAGAGCCCGATCGAGATCCTTGAGGTAGGCCTCGGCCAGAAAGCCGAGATGGCCGGTGTTGATCGTCAGAATCGGCACGCCGATCGGGGCGGTCATGCGGGCGGCGGAAAGCACGGTGCCATCGCCGCCGAGCACGATCGCCAGGGGCATCTCGGCATCGAAGCCGGGGGGCACGCAGGCGGCGTAGCCCTTGGCGCGCAGATGCTGATCCGGATTGGCGAAGCCCACCACGCCGGCGGAGCTGCTGGCCCGCACCACCTCAAGCCCGGCCTCCTGCAGGCGAGCTTCGATGGTGGCGGCAGTGGCCAGGGCCAGCTCCTTGCCGTCGTTGACGATCAGTCCGACACGGGGCACCGATCGCAGGTGGGGAAGGGACATCACTTTATCGGCAGCCCTGGCGACCCCTGCCAGCTGGCGCCATCGCCGAGCCGGCTGGCGCGGGCCTCAGAACTGCTCCAGGAAGCGCAGATCACTGGTGTACAGCCGCCTGATGTCGTCAATGCCATGGCGCACCATGCAGAACCGCTCCACCCCAAGACCGGCGGCGAAGCCACTCCAGCGCTGCGGGTCGAGGCCCAAGCCCTCCAGCACTGCCGGATCGACCATGCCGCAGCCCATCACCTCCAGCCAGCGGCCGCGCCACTGCACATCCACTTCGGCCGAGGGCTCGGTGAAGGGGAAATAGCTGGCGCGGAAGCGCACCGGCAGATCGCCGAAGAAGCGCTGAAGAAAGGTGGTGACGGTGCCGCGCAGATGGCTGAAATCGAGGCCTTCATCCAGGGCCAGCACCTCCACCTGGTGGAACACCGGCGAATGGGTGGCGTCGACGGCGTCGCGGCGGAACACCCGACCGGGTGCCACGATCCGCACTGGCGGCGGATTCTGCTCGAGATGGCGGATCTGCACCGGCGAGGTGTGGGTGCGCAACAGGCGCTCGCCACCATCGGCCCCCGGAGCCAGGTAAAAGGTGTCCTGCATGTCCCGGGCCGGATGGTGGGGCGGGATGTTGAGAGCGGTGAAGTTGTAGTGGTCGGTCTCGATCTCGGGGCCTTCCGACACCCGGAAGCCGAGGCCGGCAAAAATATCGACGATTTCCTCGATCGTGCTGATCAGGGGATGGCGATGGCCCGGCGGCACGAAGCGGCAGGGAACGGTCACGTCCAGCCGCTCCTGCTGCAGCCGCTCCGCCATCGCCGCCGCCTTGACGCTCTCCAGCCGCTGGGCCAGCAGCGCCTGCACTTGGTCCTTGAGCAGATTGGCCCGCTGACCCACCAGGGGACGTTCGCTGCCGGGCAGCTTGCCCATCGCCCCCAGCACGCCTGAGAGCCGTCCTTTCTTGCCGAGCAAGCCCACCCGCAGCTCCTCGAGTTCCGCGGCACCGGAGGCGGCGGTGATGGCGGCTTCGGCTTCGGCCTCCAGCTGCTCCAGCTGGGCGGTGAGGTCCTGGAGGCTGACGATGGCGCTCACGGGCTTGGGGGCTGGGCGATGCGAGCCGCGACTGTAGGCAGCCGCCCTGGAGCCCCTGCCAACGCCACCGCCAGCGAGCCTGGATGGAGAGGCCGATGGCCGACCTCTCAGGCCAGGAGTCTCGGTAGCGTTGAACCAGTGCCTGCCGCCCCGATGGATCCGCTCCGCATCCTGATCAGCAACGACGACGGGGTGTTCGCTGATGGCATCCAGGCCCTGGCCAGCGCAGCCGCGGCCCGGGGGCATCGGGTCACCGTGGTCTGTCCGGACCAGGAACGCTCCGCCACCGGCCATGGCCTCACCCTGCACTCACCCCTGCGGGCCGAGCGGGCCGACGAATTGTTCGCCACGGGGGTGCGGGCCTGGGCCTGCAGCGGCACCCCTTCGGACTGCGTCAAGCTGGCCCTGTTCCGGCTGCTGGACGAACCACCCGACCTGGTGCTCTCGGGCATCAACCACGGTCCCAATCTCGGCACCGACGTGCTCTATTCCGGCACCGTCGCCGCCGCCATGGAGGCCACGATCGAAGGGTTCCCGGCCCTGGCGGTGAGCAGCGCCGATTTCCAGTGGCGCCACTTCGAGCCGGCGGCCCGGCTGGCCCTCGATGTGGCCGAATCCATGCACCGGACCGGCTGGCCCGAAGGCCTGCTGCTCAATCTCAACGTGCCGCCGCTGGCCAGCGAGGCGATCGGGCCGCTGCGCTGGTGCCGCACCGCCGTACGCCGCTATGTCGATCAGTTCGACAAGCGGATTGATCCCCGCGGCCGCACCTACTACTGGCTGGCCGGCGAGGTGGCCAACGATCTCGAAGCCCAGGTGGCCGGACCGGCCGAGTGGCCGATCGATGTGGCCTGGCTCGACGCCGGCGGGGCTTCGCTGACACCGCTGCAGCCGGAGCTGCTCTGGCGCGGCCTGGCCCAGAGCCTGCCGGCGGCGGAGAGTCTCACCCCTTGAAAGCGCTCCCCGGCATGGGCGAGGCCACCGCGGTGAGCAGGCCACGGTGCCAGCCTCAGGCCCGCCGGTAGACCCGCTGCAGCAGCCAGAGGCTGATCCACAGGCCGATCGTGTGGGCGAACAACACCTGGGTGTTGCTCAGCACCGAGAGCATCTCGATCGAGGTGATCGGCAGGCCGATCAGCCGGCCTGCCGCCCCGGGAGCCTGCTGAATCTGGGCGCCGAAGAAGCCCGGAACCTGTTGCGAGGCCTGTACGAACAGGCTGCCCGCCAGCGCCTGATAACCGATCACCGCCAGGGTGACGCCGACCAGATCAGCCAGCACGCCGCGCTTGATCAGGCGGGCCGTTTCGCCTTTGCTGGGCCGTACCGGGCTGGCCAGGGCCCTGCCGCAGCGGATCACCAGGCCGCTCTGCCAGATGGACCAGAGCAGCACGAAGAAGGAGAGGGTCGTGAGCGAGAGACCCGGGCCCAGGCCCAGGGCCCGGGCTGAGTTGGCCGCCAGGCGCCCGCCGATGTTGTTGAACAACAGCACCCCCATCACCACCACCGCCATCACCACCTGGGCCCAGAGGCGGATCCAGCTCATGCGGCGCACGGCGGCGGAAATCAACTGCAGATCCAGGCGATCAACCATCGGGAGGGAGTCAGCGGGCCGCTTTGCGACCAGGTGGCTCCCAAACTTGCCATGGGAGGATCAGCGCGGCGAGGCCCGCGTCGTTGATTCCGCTCCACAACCCCAACGATGCCCTGCGTCCCACCGCCATCGCGCTGGGCAGTTTCGATGGCCTGCATCGCGGCCATCGCCGTGTGATCGCCGCCGTCGTGCCGCCCGAGCCGACGGCGATGTCCCAGCCCCTGCCGATTCCCACGGTGGTGAGCTTCTGGCCCCATCCGCGCGAGGTGCTCCACGGCGAACCGAGGCTGCGGCTGGATCTGCCGGCCGAAAAGCTGGAGGCCCTGGAGCCCCTCGGCATCCGCCAGCTGGTGCTGGTGCCTTTTGACCCGGCCCTGGCGGCCCTCACGCCGGCCCAGTTCGTCGAGCAGGTGCTGGTGGACCAGTTGCAGGCCCGCCGCATCGCCGTCGGCGACAACTTCCGCTTCGGCACCGGCCGCTGCGGTGATGCCGCCGAACTGGCCCGCCTCGGCGAGCTCCATGGCATTGCCGTCTCGGTGCTGCCGATGCTCTTCGATGGCGCCGAACGGGTCAGCAGCAGCCGCATCCGCCGCGCCCTGGCCGCCGGCCGCATCGCTGAGGCCCGCAGGCTGCTGGAGCGGCCCTATCGCTTCAGTGGCCGGGTGGTGCGGGGCCGGGGCCTGGGCCGCCAGCTTGGCTGGCCCACCGCCAATCTGCAGGTGGATGGCCGCAAATTTCTGCCCCAGGAGGGGGTCTATGCCGCCCTGGCCTGGCTGGAAAGCGGCGAACCCGGGGTGGCCTGCGGCGAAGCGATGGCGGCGGTGATGAATCTGGGCCCCCAGCCCACGGTCGATCCGCTTGCCCCGTCGGCGGTGGAGGTGCACCTGCTCGATCGTCAGATCGAATTGGAGGGGGTTCAGCTGCGGGTGGAGCCTCTGCAGCTGCTGCGCAACCAACAACGCTTCGCCAGCCTGGAGGCCCTCAGCGATCAGATCGGACGCGATGCCCGCGAGGCTCGCCAGCTTCTGGCTGAGCTCCAGCGTTCGCCGTCAGCTGCCGGGATAGGCGTGGGTGAGGCCCCAGCCGATGAAGGCGGCGATGCCCCCCATCAGCAGGATGCCTGACACCAGCACCAGCATCGGGTTGTCAGATCCGTTCGGATCGGTGGCCATTGCCCTGTCGCAATCGCCCACACCCTAGACAGGGTGTGGAACGTGCTTCTGACAGCTTCGTGACGAATCAGTCCGCCGCCTGCCTGCGCCTGCTCGACGCCAATCTCGATCGGGCCCGCGAAGGGCTGCGGGTGCTCGAGGATTGGTGTCGCTTCGCCCTGGACCGCCCCGATCTGGTGGCCCGCAGCAAGGATCTGCGTCAGCGGCTCGGCCGCCAGCACCACGAACGCTTCAAGTTGGCCCGCCA
>CALPMR020000120.1 GCA_943324725.2 Bordetella parapertussis
GGGCGCGGCGCATCGCCTCAACGCCGCCGGTGATCGTGGCCGATCGGCGGGTGTGCTGGGCCTGGGGGCCGCTGCGGCGGGCTGGGCGGGAGGAACGCGTGGCGGTCATGAAGGACCGACTCCGTATCGAACAGTAAGATCATAGCAATACGGATCCCGATCACTTGAGTCACGGAGGCGAAATCGAATCGGGTCGGGTGGCCTTCGCTCATCTGATCAGGGTGTGGCATGCCCGCAATGGCTGGTCCCATCGGGTGCTGCCGGCTCTGGCGGAGGCCCTCCAGCTCGGTCGCGTCCACAACTCCCAGCTGTCGATGCTGCGCAACGGCAAGCTGGCTTCGCCGGGCCCGGAGGTGTTTCTGGCCCTGGGCGGCATCAATCGCTGGCTGGTTGAGCAGGCCCCCGGCGGCAAGCTGCCGCGCGAACGGGGCGAGCTGCTGCTGGCGGGCCAGCCGGAGCTGGTGGCAGCCCTGGCCACGTCGGCCCTGCCCGTGCGCGACGCCGACGAGCGCGAACTCGGCCCCGGTGATCTGCTGGAGGTGTTCGTCGGCCTGCGCCCACCGCCGGCGGCCTTTGATCTGCGCATCGACGATGCCGAGGCGGCAGCCCTGTCCGCGGCCCTGTCCACCTTGTTCACCGCTGGCCGGCCCTGGCGCCAGTGCCGCGAGCAGTTGTTGGCGGCCTATCCGGTCGCCCGGCGCCAGCGGCGCGAGCGCTTTGCCGCCGTGATGGCCGGCCAGAGTGATTACACCGCCACGGATCTCGATTCCGAGTTGCCTGACCTGCGCCGCACCCTGGCGGCTCTGGGAGCCGCCGGCGATGAGGAGCTCGGGCCGGATCAGTTCCTGGATCTGCTGCGCAAGCGGGCCCGGCGCCTGGGCTTCAGCGGCGATCGGCCGCTGACCGATCTGGCCACCGCGATTCGCCGCGAGCTGGTGGAACCAGGCGCCTGAGGCCACAGCGACCGGGCCCGCTCTCAGGGTTGGTCGGGGGGATCAAGGCGCTGTTCAAGGGTCTCGATGCGTCGCAACAGGTCGTCGAAATCAGGGCCCGGGTTGGTCCCGCTCCTGGCCTGAGTGCCTGAATCGGCTGCGGCGGCCGTAGCGGTGGCCGTGGCTCCGGCCGTGACCTCGCCGGTGGGCGGGTCGGCGCTCAGACGGCGGCGGAAGATCATCATCAACAGATGCCCCAGGGGAAAAACCCCGATCAGGGACCAGCCCTGCAGGCCGACGCCATTGAGGAAGCTCTGCAGCTGCTGGGCAGGATGCTGCTGTCCGGAGGAATTCGGGGTGTAGAAACCGGGAAATTCCTTCTGCAGGTATTCCTGGGAAAACACCGGCGGAGATTTGGCGGAGTTGGCGTCGGCCGTTGGGGCCGGACCCGGAGTCGGCGCCTGAGCCGTGCCTGGGGACGCGGGCGGCGTTGCCGCACTCTCGACGTTGAGGTGGATGACCTGATATTCCCATCGGGGCATGGCTGACTCGGATCCCATGGGTTGCGATTGGTCGTTTGTTGGATCGTCAGGGCAGACGTGCCACCCTCAGACGGCGGACCAGGCCCAGGGCCCGCAGCAGACGGATGTGCTGCCAGGTGATGTCGAACTCGAACCAGCGCAGCCCGTGGCGGGCGCTGGCGGGGTGGGCGTGGTGGTTGTTGTGCCAGCCCTCGCCGAAGCTCAGAATCGCCACCCACCAGCAGTTGCGCGAGCGATCGGGGCAGTCGAAGTTGCGGTAGCCGAAGGCATGGGTGGCGGAGTTCACCAGCCAGGTGACGTGGTACACGAGCACCAGGCGCAGGGGGATCGCCCACAGCACCAGCCCCAGCCCACCTCCATGCACGCCGGCGTGCTGGCCGTAGAGGTAGAGCGCCACCCCGAGTGGCAGTTGCAGCAGCAGGAACCAGCGGTCCAGCCAGCGGTAGAAGGGATCGCGCTCGAGATCGCCGGTGAAGCGGTGGATCTCCCGCAGGGCCGGGATGTCGTGGAGCATCCACTCGCTGTGGGCCCACCAGAGGCCGCGGGCCGCGTCGTGGTGGTCGTTGGGCTGATCGGAGAACAGATGGTGATGGCGATGCAGGCCCACCCACTCGATCGGGCCGCTCTGGCAGGCCATGGCGCCCATCAGCACCAGCAGCCGCTCCAGCCAGCGCGGGGCGTCGAAGCCGCGGTGGGCCACCAGCCGGTGCAGCCCCAGGGTCACCCCCAGCACGGTCACCCAATAGAGAACCGCCAGCGCGATCAGCCCCTGCAGGCTCCAGAAGCGGGGCAGCAGGGCGACGACAGCCCCGACGTGCATGGCCAGCATGAAGGCGGTGGTGCCGGTCTTGAACTTGCGCTGGCGGGGCGGCAGGGGGTCGCGGGCGATGGTCAGCCCCAGCCTGAGGGCGGCCTCACGGCGCACCGAGGGGGAGGACTCCAGCGGGTCTGGACCCGGAGGGATCATCAGGCTGTGGGGACCGGTCATGGCGCGGGATCGACTTCCTGTCGGGCGGGGAACGCCGGCGGCACACCGGTGCGGACGCAGGAATCTAGCGGCGGGATTGGCGGCCTTTTGCCGGTGGGGCCGGCCTCCGCCGTTGATCCGTCGCCGACAGCTGGGGCCAAGGGCGACGATGAGCCCTGGTCGCCGTTGCTTTCGCCACGACAACGTCGCCATGACAACCCTTCGCCATGAGCACCGTTTCGCCATGACCAGCGTCGATCGTCCGAGCTGGGCCCGGGATCGGGTCGCTGCCGCCCTGGCGGTGCGCGCCCCTGAAATCGCCGCCCGCACGGCCAGCGTCGCCCCGCGGCTGGAGCGGGTGCTGGCGGCCTTCGCCGCCGAGCGCCTCGGGGTGCACCACTTCGCCTCCGTCAGTGGCTATGGCCACGGCGACCTCGGCCGTGAAACCCTCGATCGCGTCTTCGCCCGGGTGTTGCAGGCCGAGGCGGCGGCGGTGCGTCTGCAGTTCGTCTCCGGCACCCACGCGATTGCGGCCGCCCTGTTCGGGGTGCTGCGGCCCGGCGAGCGCATGCTCTCGATCACCGGCCGCCCCTACGACACCCTCGAGGAGGTGATCGGGCTGCGGGGCCAGGGGCAGGGATCCCTGGCGGAGTTCGGGATCCTCTATGACGAGCTGCCGCTGACGGCGGCCGGTGGGGTGGATGAGGAGGGACTGGAGCAGGCCCTGGCCGTGCCGACGCGGCTGGTGTTGATCCAGCGCAGCTGCGGCTACAGCTGGCGCCCCTCGCTGACGGTGGCCCAGATCGGCCGCCTGGTGGAGCGGGTCAAGGCGTTGCAGAGCGACTGTGTGGTGTTCGTCGACAACTGCTACGGCGAGCTGGTGGAGGACTGCGAACCCACGGCCGTGGGCGCCGATCTGATCGCCGGCTCCCTGATCAAGAACCTCGGTGGCACGATCGCCCCCACCGGCGGCTACGTGGCCGGCCGGGCCGATCTGGTGGAGCGGGCCTGCTGCCGGCTGACGGCGCCGGGCATCGGCAGCGAGGGTGGCACCAGCTTTGACTGCAACCGCCTGCTGTTTCAAGGCCTGTTCCTGGCGCCCCAGATGGTGGCGGAGGCCCTGATCGGTGCCGAGCTGGTGGCCACGGTCTTCGCCGACCTGGGCTACCCGGTCCATCCCGCCCCGCTCGCCCCTCGCAGCGACGTCATCCAGGCGGTGCGCCTGGGAGCACCCGAGCCCTTGCAGGCGGTCTGCCGTGCCTTTCAGGCCTGCTCGCCGGTGGGGGCCTATCTCGATCCGGTGCCGGCACCGATGCCCGGTTACGCCAGTGAACTGGTGATGGCCGGCGGCACCTTCATCGATGGCAGCACCAGCGAGTTCTCCGCCGACGGCCCGCTGCGGGAGCCCTACGTGCTCTATGTCCAGGGCGGCACCCACCACGGCCATGTGGGTCTGGCTCTGGAGCGGGCGCTGGTGGCCCTGGACTCGGTGGCGGGCCTGGGACTGGCCGGCCGCAGCCCAGGCCTGAGGCCGGCTGCAGCCCAGGGCGGGAATCGAGCAGACTGAACGCCGATCCCGATCTGCTGCCCCCCGGCGATGGCGCTCACTTTCCCCGACGACTGCCGCTATGCCGACAGCCATGAATACGCTCGCCTGGAGGGGGAGAGGGCCCGGATCGGCATCAGCGCCTTCGCGGTGGATCAGTTGGGCGACATCGTGTTCGTGGAGCTGCCCGAGCTGGGGGCTTCGATCAGCGCCGGCCAGAGTTTCGGCAGCGTCGAATCGGTGAAGGCGGTCGAAGAACTGCTGGCGCCGATCAGCGGCGTGGTCGAAGCCCGCAATGAGGCGGTGCTGGCCAGCCCGGAGGAGCTGCAGAACGACCCCTACGGCGAGGGCTGGTTGCTGGTGGTGCGCCCCCGGGACGCCACTGAGATTCAGACCCTGATGGATGCGGCCACCTATCGCGGCAAGCTGGAGGGCCACTGAACTAGGCCGCTGCGGCGAGGGCAACGGCGACTCGGATCGGCGGGCTTGGGGCTGGCATCAGCCGCACTCCTGGTCAGGTCCTTAGGATCCCGCCACCGTCCGACCGGTGTCTGTGACCGCATCTTTTGCGATTCGCCATCTCGGACCGGACCAGCTCGAGCGCCGGCGGATGCTGGCCGAGTTGGGGCTGGATTCCCTGGAAAGCCTGGCTGCCGCCGTCGTTCCAGCCGAGATCCTGCTGTCCCCCGAGGCAGCCAGAGAGGGATTGCCTGAACCCTGCGGCGAAGCCGAGGCCCTGGCTGAACTGGGCCAGATCGCCGCCCTCAACCAGCCCAGGCGCAGCCTGATCGGTCTCGGCTATTTCGGTACGGCCACCCCCGCCCTGATTCAGCGTCATGTGCTGGAGAACCCTTGCTGGTACACGGCCTATACCCCCTACCAGGCGGAGATCGCCCAGGGGCGGCTCGAGGCTCTGCTCAATTTCCAGACCCTGGTCAGCGAGCTGACGGGCCTGCCGATCGCCAATGCCTCCCTGCTCGATGAGGCCACGGCCGCGGCCGAAGCCATGGCTCTGGCTCTGGCCGTCGGCAAGCGGCCCGGCGCCCGGCGCTTTCTGGTTGATCAAGCCGTGCTGCCCCAGACGCTGGCCGTGCTGCGGACCCGGGCCGAGCCCCTGGAGATCAGCCTGGAGCTGATCGACGCCGAAGCCCGGGCCGCCCAGCTGGCCAGCGGTTCCCTGGCGGCCGACCAGGCCCTGCCGGCCGATGCCTTCGGCCTGTTGATTCAGTTGCCGGGGACGGCCGGTCGCCTCTGGGATCCCAGTCCCCTGCTGGCGGCCGCCCGGGCTGCCGGCGTGATCGCCACGGTGGCGATCGATCCCCTGGCCCAGGTGCTGCTGGCCCCGGTCGGTGAGCTGGGCGCCGACATCGCCGTGGGCAGCCTGCAGCGCTATGGCGTGCCGATGGGCTTCGGCGGGCCCCACGCCGCCTTCTTCGCCACCCGGGAGGCCTTCAAACGCCAGATTCCCGGTCGTCTGGTCGGCCAGTCCCGCGATGCCGAAGGCGAGTTCGCCCTGCGCCTGGCGCTGCAGACCCGGGAACAGCACATCCGCCGGGACAAGGCCACCAGCAACATCTGCACGGCCCAGGTCTTGCTGGCGGTGATGGCCAGCTTCTATGCGGTGCACCACGGTGCCGAGGGCCTGACGGCGATCGCCACCCGGATCCTGGATCTGCGCCAGGCCCTGGCCGCGGCCCTGGCAGCCCTGGGTCTGGCCGTGGATGCCGGGCCGGGCTTCGACACCCTGGTGCTGCGGGGCGACGGCATGGCGGAGCTGCTGGATCGGGCCGCTCAGGCGGGCTTCAACCTGCGCCATGGCGAAGCGGGTGAGGGCCTGCCGCCGGCATCTGCAGCGCCCGCCAGCCTGGCGATCAGCCTCGATGAGCTCAGCAGCCCCGCCGAGCTGGAGCGGTTGCTGGCGGCCCTGGCCGCCGATGCCGATCGAGCTGCCACGGCGATCGCCGCTCTCCATGGCGCCCTCGGCCTGGCTGAGCACGGTGATCCCCTGGCGGCGTTGCCGCGGCGCACCGCACCCTGGCTGCGCCAGGAGGTGTTCCAGCGCTACCGCAGCGAAACCGAGCTGCTGCGCTACATCCAGCAGCTGGTCAGCAAGGATTTCTCCCTGGTGCACGGGATGATCCCGTTGGGCAGCTGCACGATGAAGCTGAATGCGGCCGCCGAGCTGGCGCCGGTGAGCTGGCCCGGCTTCGCCCAGCTCCATCCCTTCGCTCCGGCCGAACAGAGTGCCGGCTATGCCCGCCTGATGGCGGATCTGGAGGCCTGGCTGGCGGCGATCACCGGTTTCGCCGGCGTGTCCCTGCAGCCCAATGCCGGTTCCCAGGGGGAATATGCCGGCCTGCTGGTGATCCGGGCCTGGCACCGCAGCCGCGGTGAGGGCCACCGGCGCATCTGCCTGATCCCCACCAGTGCCCATGGCACCAACCCCGCCAGCGCCGTGATGGCCGGCATGCAGGTGGTGCCGGTGGCCTGCGATCAGCACGGCAACATCGACCAGGTGGATCTGGCGGCGAAGGCCGCGGCCCATGCCGCCGATCTGGCGGCCCTGATGGTCACCTATCCCTCCACCCACGGTGTCTTCGAGACCGGCATCGGCGCCATCTGCCAGCTGGTGCAGGAGCACGGCGGCCAGGTGTATCTCGATGGCGCCAATCTCAATGCCCAGGTGGGGCTGTGCAAACCGGGGCTCTATGGCGCCGATGTCTGCCATCTCAACCTGCACAAGACGTTCTGCATTCCCCATGGCGGCGGCGGGCCTGGGGTGGGGCCGATCGGGGTGGCGGCCCATCTGCTGCCCTTCCTGCCGGGCCATCCCCTGGCGCCGTCCCAGGCGGCCCATGCCATCGGGCCGGTGTCCGCCGCTCCCTGGGGCAGTGCCGGCATCCTGCCGATCAGCTGGATGTACATCCGCATGATGGGGGGCAGCGGTCTGCGGCTCGCCAGCCAGGTGGCCCTGCTCAGCGCCAATGTGATCGCCGAGCGGCTCGATCCCCATTTCCCGGTGCTCTACCGCGGCGCCGCTGGCCGGGTGGCCCACGAGTGCATCCTCGATCTGCGGCCGCTGAAGCGCAGTTGCGGACTGGAGGTGGACGATCTGGCCAAACGGCTGATGGACTTCGGCTTCCATGCCCCGACCGTCAGCTGGCCGGTGGCTGGCACCGTGATGGTGGAGCCCACCGAGAGTGAATCGCTCGCCGAGATCGATCGGTTCTGCGCGGCGATGATCGCGATTCGCTCCGAAGCCGCGGCGATCGAATCGGGCCAGGTCGATCCCCTCAACAACCCCCTCAAGCGAGCCCCCCACACCCTGGCGGCCGTGACGGCCGACGACTGGGACAGGCCCTACAGCCGCAGCCAGGCCGCCTTCCCCGCCGGCGCCGCTCAGCGGCCCAGCAAGTTCTGGCCGGCGGTGGCCCGCATCGACAATGCCTACGGCGACCGCAACCTGGTCTGCACCTGCCCCTCCGTCGAGGCTGTGGCGGCTGTGGAACTGGCCTCCTAGGGGTTCCTGGGGTACCATCTACCGCGCCAATGGCGCATCATTTCGATGCCTGCCGCCTCTCAGGTTGTCGGGCATCTCGTCTTTGATCACCCTGGGGACCATGAACGGCAACGGCTCTGAAGGCGGACCCAACGCCACGACAAGGGTTGAGGGCACCAACGTCGTGCGCGTTCCCTTCGGGGTCCGGCGTGCCCGCCGTCGTCGTCCGGCCCGCCCCGATCACTGGGCCACCTTGGTGCTGTCTTTTCAGGCTGGCGGTGGTTCCACCCCGCCGCCGCCGTTCGCCGCCTGAACGGCCAGGCGCCCCCCTGAATCCTTTCAACCGCCGTCGAGCCAGGGCCTGTTGAGGTTGGCCTGGCTGGAGGATCGTTCCCAGCTGAGCAGTTCCCGATTCAGTGCGGCCCGGGTGCCTGAGCCCGGTCGTCAGACCCGATCCCCGCGAGGGATGCTCCCGGGGCGCTCAGGCCTCGGGCCTCAGGATCGGTGCAGCGTCGAAGGACGGAATCCTGATCGGGCTGGGCTGCTGCCGAGGCCTGTCCTTTCCGCTCGTTCCTGGGCTTCAGCTGTTTGCGATGCAGAAGGCCAAGCGAAGCTGGGGAATTGCGGCGTGTTCCAAGCGGAATGCCTTGGCCTTCTCAGGCGGTTGCGATGGCACCGTGGCCGATCAGAACGCCAGTACATCAGGGTCGCGAAGGCGACCAATGGCCGCCCTCGGCAATGGTGATCAGGCCGCCGCCAGAAGTTCGGGTTCGTGATAGGGGATGAAGCTGGCTTTGCGGGCCTGGCAGATCGGGCAGATCCAGTCCTCGGGGATGGCCTCGAACGGCGTGCCGGCGGCAAGGCCCGAATCGGGGTCGCCGATGGCCGGGTCGTAGATCATCGAGCAGACCTTGCAGATCCACTTGCCGGCCACCGCTGTGGGGGCCTGGCCAGCTGTGCCCTGGCCCTCCAGGGCCTCCAGGGCCACGGTGTAGCGCTCGGCGTGGTGCTGCTCGATCGGGGTCAGAAAACCGAAGTTGCTGGCGGCCTTGCGGAAGATGGCGGCGTGGTCCTGGGATTCGGCGGTCTGGCCGTTGAA